>DDIC01000075.1 GCA_002338335.1 Bacteroidetes bacterium UBA1860 | reverse complement strand
TCTTTCCAATCTTTGTGAGTCTCCATCCACGAGGTCAAGAAGGGCTCAAAGTCACCAAGTGGAAGAAACCAATGCTCTGTCTCCTTGAGTATGGGCTTGAACCCTGTAATCGCACTTACTGGATCTATCAGATCAGAGGGGGATAATGACGTACCACAGGATTCACACTGATCGCCATACGCTTGATCAAAGGAGCAATATGGACATGTTCCTTTAACATATCGATCGGGGAGAAACATCTTTGCCGACTCATCATAGAGTTGTTGCTCAGATTTCTTTTTAAACACCCCTTTTTGGTCAAGTGTGAGAAAAAACTCCTGGGCCGTTTGATGATGTCTTTCGGACGAAGTCCGGCCATAATGATCAAATTGGATGCCAAAATCTTTGAACGTATCTGCATTCAATTGGTGATATCGATCTACGATGGCTTGAGGCGCAACCCCTTCTTTCTCTGCTGCAAGTGTAATGGGGACACCATGCTCATCTGAACCACAAATGTGAATGACATCCTCTCCACGTAATCGTAGGTATCGGGTGTATACATCAGATGGGAGGTAGGCTCCTGCCAAGTGCCCTATGTGTAGAGGTCCATTGGCATACGGGAGGGCAGATGTAATAAGAGTGCGTTTAAAATCCATAGCTCAAAGTACGAAGGTTCACACCTCAAAAGACAGCCTATGAAGCGCAATCGCGACAGCAACCGATACATTAAACGAATGCTTCTCTCCATATTGATCAATGTGGACGGTTTGATGGACCAAAGAGAGTATTTCGTCATCCAGACCTACGGTTTCGCTACCTGCAAGAAGACACCAATCGGTTGTGGGTCTTTCAAAAGAGAGTAGTGATTCACTTTGGGTCGTTTGCTCGAGTGCTATCATGAGGACCTCTTTTGACTTCATTGTTGTGATTTCGTGGGATGGATCGTCAACATAGCGCCATGGGACAAGCTCTTCAGCCCCAAGAGCTGTTTTAGAGATTTCGGGTCGCGGAGGACAGGGGCTATACCCCGATAATATTACTTCATCAATGGCTAGCGCATCTGCTGTGCGAAAGATGGAGCCAACGTTTTGCATACTTCGAATGTTATGCAACCATATAGACCGCTCGGGAAGCGATCCATGCTCCTTCAACTCTTTAGCATTGCGTTGATGTTCCAAAAAGAGTTGTTTAGGGGATTTCTTCAAAGGATTGAGCTTTGTATAAATTGGTTTGCAGGGGCAATAGTGGTAATTTAGTGACTTTAATTTGAAGAGAACCACCACACCCAAATATGGCGAAGAATTATCTATCTAAAGAAGGGTACGAAAGGCTTGATGCAGAGCTCAAAGATCTCAAAACACGAGGTCGCAAAGAGATTGCAGAGGAAATTGCAGAAGCAAGAGCCAAGGGGGACCTTAGCGAAAACGCAGAGTATGATGCGGCAAAAGAGGCCCAAGGGATGCTGGAAAAACGAATTGCTGAGCTTGAAAACACACTAGCAACGTCGTCTATTATCGATGAAAAGAACATTGATTCGTCCAAAGCGTATCTGCTGTCTACAGTAGAGATCAAAAATCACAACGTCGGCAAAACCATGAATTATACGCTGGTTTCGAAAGATGAAGCTGATTTTAGCAGTGGTAAAATCTCCGTTGATTCCCCTATTGGAGCTGCCTTATTGGGGAAGGAAGTAGGGGACATCATTGAAGTGAAGGTTCCAGCTGGAAACCTCAAACTTGAAATCTTAAGCATCTCTAGATCATGAAAATTGCTGTGATTGGAACAGGTTATGTGGGCCTTGTGACGGGAACATGTTTTGCTGATTCAGGCCATGATGTCATCTGTGTGGATATTGACGCTGAAAAAGTCCAAAAACTCAAAGACGGTGAAATTCCTATTTATGAACCCGGACTACGACATGTATTTGATCGAGCCATTCGCGAAGAAAGGCTCCAATTCACAACAAATCTCGAGGAAGCCTTTGAGTTTGCCTCTGCCGTTTTTCTTTGCCTGCCAACACCTCCAGGGGCTGATGGACAAGCCGATTTGAGCTTTGTTCTGAATGTAGCTGCGGATTTGGGTGAGCTATTCAACAAGATCCCTACCTACAAAGTGATTGTGAACAAAAGCACGGTACCCGTCGGCACAGCGGACAAAGTGCGTGAGATTATTGCCTCCAAAACAGATCACGAATTCGATGTGGTCTCCAATCCAGAGTTTTTGAGAGAAGGGGCTGCTGTTGAGGACTTTATGAAACCAGAACGTGTGGTTGTTGGTACGTCAAGCGACAAAGCAGCCAACATCATGCTGGCAATGTATCAACCCTTTGTGCGCAGTGGTAATCCTATTATCGTGATGGACGAACGAAGCTCTGAACTTACGAAATATGCTGCAAACGCAATGTTAGCCACCAAAATCACGTTCATGAATGAGATTGCCAATATTTGTGAACGAGTCGGGGCGAATGTGGATCAAGTTCGCAAAGGGATCGGGACAGATAGCCGAATTGGGAAGCGATTCCTTTTTGCAGGGATAGGATATGGTGGGAGTTGCTTTCCAAAAGATGTGCAGGCGATTCATCATACGGCAGTTATGCATCACTATGACTTCAAGATTTTGGACGCAGTCATGTCTGTAAATGATTCTCAAAAAGTATCCCTTGTTGAAAAAATTAAACTGTTTTACCAAAACGATTTAAGTAACAAAGTTTTTGGCATTTGGGGATTATCATTCAAACCCGAAACAGATGATGTTCGTGAGGCTCCCTCGCTGTACATCACGAAGGAATTAGCCAGATTGGGTGTAAAAATGAAGGCTTATGATCCAGAAGCAATTGAGTCATTTAAGGGGAGTATTGATGATGAAACTTCCAATGCCATTGAGTTTGTCTCTACACGTGATGCTGCTCTAGAAGATGTAGATGCTCTTATAATTTGTACTGAATGGAATGAGTTTAGAAGGCCTGATATCAATAGATTCCCTCATATTATGAAATCACCGAATGTGTTTGATGGTAGAAATTTATATGATCTAGAAGATGCACAGACTGCAGGCTTAAACTACATTAGTGTAGGTAGACCCTCGGTTTATGTATAGAGCTTATGAATAGAGGGACTGTAGTCATTACTGGAGGGGCAGGTTTTTTAGGCTCTCATCTTTGCGACTACTACATATCTAGAGACTGGAAGGTTATAGCTATTGATAATCTTATAACCGGGGACTTAGACAACCTTCAGCACCTCTTTTCAGAAGAGAACTTTAAGTTTTTAAATCATGACGTTACGAATTATATCCATATTTCTGAGGATGTAGACCTAGTGCTACATTTTGCTTCACCTGCTTCCCCTGTAGACTATCTAGAAATTCCAATACAAACCCTAAAAGTTGGGAGTATAGGAACTCATAAAGCATTGGGTCTTGCAAAGGCAAAAAAGGCAATTTTTGTATTGGCATCTACTAGTGAAGTATATGGTGATCCCCTTGTTCACCCACAGCCAGAGACTTATTGGGGAAATGTGAATCCCATTGGATACAGAGGAGTCTATGATGAAACCAAACGGTTTGCAGAAGCTATGACCATGGCATATCATCGATTCCATCACTTACCAACGAAAATTGCTAGGATTTTCAACACATATGGCCCAAGAATGAGGAGTAACGATGGAAGGGCATTGCCTACATTTATTTACCAGGCATTACTCAATGAAGACTTGACTGTTTTCGGAACTGGAGAGCAAACAAGATCATTTTGTTATATTGATGACATGGTTGAAGGAATTTATCTGCTTTCTCTAAGCAGCGTTGTAGAGCCTATTAATCTGGGTAATCCTGACGAAATTACAATCACTGACTTTGCAAAAGAGATTATCAATCTTATTGGTTCATCCAGTAATATTGTATATCGAGACCTTCCAATTGATGACCCAAAAATTAGAAAGCCAGATATAAAAAAAGCTCAAGAAATACTTGGTTGGTCACCCAAAATCAGTCGTCATGATGGACTTCTCTCCACTATTAAATACGTTAGTGAGAGATTGAACTCATAATGACCAAACTCCCAGAGCTCATCGACGCATATCTCTACCGACTAGGGCAAGACGGACCCGAGTATCTTGCTCTACTGCGAGCTTCTCACAAGATCTACGCGGGTCAGTGGCGAATGATAGGAGGGAAAGTGGATCCAGGTGAAACCTTTTGGCGGGCGGCTTACCGTGAGATTGTCGAGGAGACACAGCTATACCCATCTCCATTTTGGACGGTGCCAACTGTGAATCAGTTTTACAATCCAAAACATGATGTTTTTCACAAGATCCCAGTATTTGCTGGTGAGGTTGAGCTTCAAACAGATCCAACACTAGATGATGAACACACTGACTTTCAGTGGGTTAAAGCGCAAGATATCTCAACCTATTTTTTGTGGCCAGAACAGCAGAGAATTGTCCTTGCTATTGACTCCATCCTCCGAAATGGCTCGATACTCCCTCAGTGGCTCATTGACCCGGCAGGAAGCGCGTGAAATAACCCTGCAGAAGGCACGACGAAAGGGTAGATTGTGCGTGACTTTGTCTTGCAAGACTGCTATTTTTATTCAGTCTAGATAACCGATTTTTCAATCCAGACAACTGGATCAACAATTTTAAAAATAAAATCAAGATTTCTATGAGCGAAGTGATGAGCGATACCGACAAACTCCACGAATTTATTGGAGAAGAGTACAAATACGGGTTTACGACGGATGTGGAATATGATGAGTTCCCCAAAGGTCTAAACGAAGACATCATTCGCCAACTTTCCGCTATCAAAAACGAACCAGAATGGATGCTGGAATTTCGTTTGAAAGCATTCCGCGCATGGTCTGAAATGGAAGAGCCAGAGTGGTTTAATGCAAGCTATGTGAAGCCTGTGTTTAACCAGATTCAGTACTACAGCGCGCCTAAATCTAAGCCTTCCTTAGAGTCACTCGACGAACTAGACCCGGCGATTAAAGATACCTATGATCGTTTAGGGATTCCGTTAGATGAACAAGAACGCCTCGCAGGGGTGGCTGTTGATGCAGTCTTTGATAGCGTCTCTGTTTTTACCTCTTTTAAAGAGAAGCTTGCTGATGCAGGTGTCATCTTTTGCTCAATCTCAGAAGCCATTCAAAAGTACCCTGAGTTGGTGAAGAAGTATATGGGCTCTGTCATCCCTGCTCGTGATAATTTTTACACAGCCTTGAATTCTGCTGTGTTCTCTGATGGGTCCTTTACCTACGTCCCAAAGGACACCATCTCCCCGATGGAGCTCTCGACCTACTTCCGTATCAACAATATGGACTCTGGTCAATTTGAGCGTACGCTAATCATCGCAGAAGAGAACTCATTTGTGAGCTACCTGGAGGGGTGTACCGCTCCAATGTTTGACACCAATCAACTTCATGCTGCCGTTGTGGAGCTCATTGCGATGGATGGTGCTGAAATCAAGTACTCAACCATTCAAAACTGGTATTCTGGAGATGAAAAAGGGGTGGGTGGTATCTATAATTTTGTGACCAAGAGAGGTTTAGCCAAAGGAGATGGGTCCAAAATCTCGTGGACGCAGCTTGAAACGGGTTCTGCGGTGACACTCAAATATCCAAGTGTGATTCTACAAGGGGATAATTCCGTTGGTGAGTTTTATTCGGTCGCTGTCACCAGCAAACGACAGCAAGCCGATACAGGAACGAAAATGATTCACCTTGGCAAAAACACCAAGAGTACGATCATTTCCAAAGGAATTAGCGCTGGAGAGTCTCAAAATAGTTACCGAGGACTGGTTAAAATTGGCAAAAACGCGGAGAATGCACGCAATTATTCACAGTGTGATTCCATGTTGATTGGTCAAACGTGTGGTGCGCACACATTCCCATACATTGAATCGGCCAACCCAACTGGAAAAATAGAGCACGAAGCAACCACATCGAGAGTCGGTGAAGAGCAAATCTTTTATCTGCAGCAACGGGGGATGAGTGAGCAAGATGCCATCTCCATGATTGTGAATGGCTTTGTGAAGGAAGTGTTAAAAGAACTCCCCATGGAATTTGCCATCGAAGCCAACAAATTGCTCGATATCAAATTGGAAGGAAGTGTTGGGTAATACAAGACATTTGAGTGTCTTCCCAAAACCTACTTTTCCAATCGTCTGCATAACAACCTGTAATCATCAACAATCCTAATTCATGTTAGAAATCAAGAATCTACACGCCATTGTCGAAGGAGAGGACATCGAAATCCTCAAGGGTGTCAATTTAACCGTCAACAAGGGTGAAATCCATGCCATTATGGGACCAAATGGTAGTGGCAAAAGTACACTATCCAAAATTGTCGCAGGACATCCAGGCTACGAAGTCACACAAGGCGATATTATTTATGATGGCGAAAGCATCCTAGAAATGGATCCTGATGAGCGCGCGCATGCAGGGATTTTCTTAGCGTTTCAGTACCCTGTCGAGGTTCCAGGCGTGACAAACATGACGTTGCTTAGGGAGTCCTACAATACAATTGCCAAGTCTCGCGGCAGGGAAGAAATGGATCCTCTGGAGTTTGAAGACTATCTCAAAACCAAATTAGACTTGGTCGAGATGAATCCAGAATTCCTCCATAGAAGTGTAAATACAGCCTTTAGTGGAGGTGAGAAGAAGCGTAATGAGATCTTCCAAATGGCTGTTCTCCAACCCAAATTGTCGTTTCTCGATGAAACTGATTCAGGACTAGACATTGATGCACTTCGTATTGTGTCTGGAGGTATCAATCAAATTCATGGGGAAGAAGATGCCGTCGTGATGGTGACACACTACCCAC
>DDIC01000057.1:21158-36360 GCA_002338335.1 Bacteroidetes bacterium UBA1860 | reverse complement strand
GTTGGTAAAGTAGGTTCCTGTATGTGTTGCCATTGATGTCTATACAGTGCAGAAAGGACTTCGTTTTTAAAGCCATTGGTACTGTCCATTAATTGGGTTTCATAGCTGTAGGTAGTGGTTACCAATGAAGTAGATGGATCGTAAGTCCAGCTCACTTTGCTATTTGTCACAAAAGCATAAGCGTAGGTGCGGAAATATTGCAATGTGCTTTCTGAGTTATCAGGTAATAGTGCAATTGAAAAATACCCATCACCGTTGAGGGAAGATGCTTGTGAGGCGTCACCCGTCCACCCTGATCCTATTGGCGCGAATACTCCGTAATGACGCCCTTCTACAGTGATGCCAAGTACCTCATCTTGATTGTACCAAATCGTTGGAGAAGATGAGAAATCGAGCTTTGCCTCGCCCCCAATAATATTGAAGTAAACAAACGGTAATCCATGACCAAATGTCGCCCTCATCTGTGCTCCTTCGTCTTTCCAAAGGGCTGTTGCTGTCCAATCTGTATACGCATCAGCAACGGTTTGAGCTGTATTCATCCCCTCAATCCCAACGGTTATTTGTGGAGTGTATGGATACACATAGTCACTCGCCGCTAAAACATGAGTTGGAGAATGCCCGATTTCTAAGCCCTGAGATACAGCTTTTACATTCAGTGGGTGTGCATGTATAACATTTGAATGAGGATTGTTAAAAAAAGGAAACAGTAAACTGCTCCAAAAATCATTCGTTTGAACAGGCTGTGAAAACGTGGGTGAAATTTTTGGAAGTACAGCCTCTCCATTTGCTTTTTGAGGGCCAACTGCACCGACGGGTAGTTGGGTGGAGTAACTACCTTCACCAACACTCACGATTTGTGCCTGTGCCTGAACTGGAGAAATATATAGATATGGAAGCCAACATAACATCAAAAGCGTCTTGCGGATCCAGTAAGAAAAACAGCGGCTGACCAAAGATAGAATGGCTACTTTGTAAGAAGCATCGATATGTACGCTAAATGATGCTGCGACTTTAGTTCGACGTAATATACACCACTTGATAGAGAAGTCCCGTCGAACTCAACTTGATACTCACCTCTCGTTGTAGGCCCTTGGTAAAGGGTTGTAAGTCGCTGACCTAGGATGTTGTATACATGAAGTTCAAGAACATCTGGTGTAAATACCTCAAACTCTATTTGTGTGACTGGGTTGAATGGATTTGGGATATTTTGTTTGAGTTCAAACCCTTTAGGCAAACTTGAGTATGTTCCAGCTGTACTCGTAGTAGCATGACTGTAGGAAATCTTGTAGAGTGTCACGGATCCAGTGCTCTCATTTCCTAAAACCATGATTGTTGCGTTTGTATTGTCTAGTGAGGGCACAAGTGTAATACTCTCCGGTCCCGACTCAATAACGGCTTCAAGGTCTAGTATCTCAGAATCATCCTCGGAAAAAGGTGCTGAAAAATTTCGTGCATTCACATATCCCATGTACTGAGTTGAGTCTGGTATTGTGACATCAAACAACATAACCCCACCAATTCGCTCTAGTCCAAGAAAGGCGATGGTTTTACCTCCTAATGTCCCAATGGTTACAGCCTCAGGCTCAGGCCCCTTTGCATCACTTCGACTATCCTTTGAATCGTTTTCTGCATTATCTGAGTTAAAATCCTCTGGAAAAAAGTCGGCCGTTTTCTTTTCTACGAGATCTCCTGTATCAAAAATTAGGCGCCCTTGATGATCCCATATAGACATACTTCTTGTGCCAAAAGCGTATAATTTTTTTACATCTCCATTGGCGTTGACATCCTCATCTCGAAAAGGGGTAATGACTTGAAGACGTCCAAGTTGGTCATCACTCTGAATGGAGGCATCAAAGCTTGTTGGATCCAATGACAGGTCTTTAACTCGAACTTCATCTGAGTAGGATCCATATTCGCGAGAGTCCCCCTCATTGGCTGAAACGATAAAGAACTCGTCTGCATGTTCAAATCCAGCGATAGCATCTGGCATATACAGCCCAAAGACAGGCCAAGGTTTAATTTGAACCTGGTCATCTCGATCGGATCCGTCAATACCATGCCCCTCTAAAGAATGATCTTTTTCACCCAGTCCAACGATATCTGTGACACGGGCATTGTCGATGTCGATGATGCCTAGTGCATTGTTTTCTTGAAGGGAGACATAGGCAACGCCGCGCGTTTCATCAACAGTGATGTACTCAGGTTCTAAATCTTTTCCAACGTTTTCATCCATGGAGGAGAGTCGAACACCTTTTTGCAAAAGTTGAGTACGAGAAAAAGAGGTAAAGTCGGCGTGTTGCACTGTATGCTGCTCATGGTCAGTCGCACGAAATATGACACTTACAGATCCTTCAGGGTCAATACTGTAGGATGAATTAGGCTGCCCTTCATTCGCTGTGAGCAGGGTCCCTGAATTCGTAAAAACGAGCATATCCGGCAGAGGTCCAACCTTTACTTGGTGAGAAAAAGAGAGGTTTTCTGTATTAAAAAAGACAACGGTACCAGAATCTGTTTGGGTTTCGGCCTCCAATGCCACGGCAACGATTCCATTATGGATGTCAATGGAATTTAAACCTCCTCCATATGAATCCAGTGAAACCTCGTCAACCCATTCTGGTTGAACAGGATTCGAAATATCTAATTTCATCAATGTGTTTTTGGCGGCGTTGGTCACAAGTACGACGCCTGTTGCTTCATCATATGCAGTAATTTCAGCTGCGCCCTGATCGTAAATTCCTGTATGAGCGACGCCCAGAAATTCGATGTTTAGTCCATTGTAAGCATTTGCAATATCTATGAAAGGTGAAACTTGTGCGTTAGTCTCCTGCGATAAAAAACACAAGAAAAGAATTATGGGGCCAAAAACTCGATAGGTTATAGAGGCTGAAATCATTTGTGGATGAATGGAGTTTAGTCTGAAAAAATGTTTTCTAGATAGTCTAAAATGACTATTTGGTCATACTTCTCATATTAAGAAAGAATTAAAGGTTAATGGATTCGTTTTTCTCAGCTCAATTCTTTCGGCAGAGTAGGAGATTGGCTGTATCTTTTAGGACCTCATATAAAAAAGTAATCTATGAACGTTATTCGTTACACACTCCTCATCGCAGCGTTTTGTTTTTCAACCACCCTGCTGCTCGCTCAATCAATTATTTTGGATGAATCTTTTGAGGATTGGGAGGGCGTCCCGGAAGCATATTCAGCTCAAATCCCTGCTACTGAGGGAATTTCCTCATTAAAAGTGGTCAATGACGATCGCTTCTTGTTTGTCTATGTACGATTTGAAGAAGAGCTAGTGCTTCAGGATGGGCATGAGTATCGCTTATTACTTGACACTGATCGCAGAACTTCTACGGGAAAAACGTGGCAACATCAAGGTCAAACGTTGGGCGTCGATATCTCAATTGCATTTGGAGAGCGAACAGTAACATTGTATGATGGATCGTCGGCTCAAGAATTTTCTACGTACATGCTAGGTGTGGTCAATGCACCCACTGTCTCTTCAAAAGAGTTTGAGGTCGTTTTGGATATGTCAAAACAAGTGAATGGTCAATCATGGATAGATACAGATGGAATAGGTGTTGCCTTTGTTGAGTATTCTAGCTGGCAAGCCAGAACAAATGCGGTAGAAATACGAATGTCTGCAGACACATGGGAGCCCGCACCCTTTAGCTTTGAAAAGGTAGATGCCACAGATGTGCGTGTGATGAGCTATAATGTGTTATTCGATAATCCTTTTGATGGGTCTATTGAGCCATATTTTCGTCGAATATTTCAGGCAATTCAACCTGATATCATTAGTATTCAAGAGGTCTATAATCATTCTACACAGGAGCTTGCCAATCTTCTAGAGTTTTGGATACCTACGGATGAGGATCAGCGTTGGTATCATAGTGGCCACCGTGCCGGTCTTGGAGATAACCACTTAGTGTCTAGGTATCCAATTGAAGCTGCCTACGTTATTGATAAAGATACGAATGCCTACATTGTGGATGTTTTAGGTGTACGAACGTTGGTCTTGGTCTCCCATCCTCCTTGTTGTGGAAATGATGACGGTCGTCGGGTCGCATTCAATAATATGATGGAATTCGTTAAGCAAGTGAAAAATGGTCAAGGCCCTATCGCTTTTAGGCTTCAAACTAATAGTCCCATCATAATTACGGGAGACATGAATCTGGTTCGAAATTCCGATCAACAACGCACTCTTTTACATGGTGAGTTTACCTCAGTGAACGGTAATCCAGCACTTGAAGATTTTGCGCCCGACTGGGATGGCACTTCATTGGAAGATGCAAAGTCACCCAATCCGTATTTGCCCACCACATACACGTGGCATGCGAATCCACGGGATGGAGATCCTAACCTCGAAGAACCGGGATATTATAGTCCAGGAAGACTTGATTACATCGTCTACACTGGATCCGTGCTAAAGATGAAGAGAGGCTTTACTCTTCATACCCTCGCGATTCCATCGCGCGAGTTCAACGCAGGCGGAGCAGCTGAAGGCTTATATGCTGTGGATACAGAACGTGCATCCGACCACTTGCCGGTGGTTGCAGACTTCGATTACTCCCCGCTACTTACCTCTGTGGAATCCCCAGAATCATTGTTGCCCAGCTCGATCAATCTTGCAGCATATCCAAACCCATTCAATCCATCTACCAACGTAACATTCTCACTAGAGGCCAGTTCGAGTATTACGTTAGAAATCGTAAATATTTTAGGCCAAACCTTGCAATCCAGTAAGCTCGGACTGATGGGTAAAGGTGTCCATAAGCATCAACTTTCCTTGGAGGGGTATCCTTCGGGTATGTACTATGTTGTGCTACGATCTGGTGATAAGACCCAATGGATACCCGTAACGATGGCTTCTTGAACAAGAGATTTTTGCATTTCAGGCTTGAACATATTGCGGCATAATTTCACCAAATAACATCATTCCCAGATAATCATTCTCAGGTACCAAAGTTGTATCTTTGATTCGATGAACCGCCGCTTTATAGATCTACTTTCCCAAACCTACACATGGCCTCAACCGGGTTTGGATGTTTCGGACCATGGGACCCTCAAATTTCATGGTCTCGACCTATTTGATCTTGCCAAAGAGCATGGTACACCCCTTCGTTTTCATCACATTCCCTCCATCCGTCGAGCTGTTGAGCAGGCGAATGGGTGGTTTGAGCAAGCCATGCAGGCTCAACAATACCAAGGAGCCTATATCCCAGCCTTCGCCACCAAAAGTTCTCCTTTTAGGTTTGCCTTAGAAGAGACCACCAAGGCTGGTTGTCACATTGAAACATCGTCCGCTGTCGACCTCGACATCGTGCAATGGTTGCTAGCCAACGGGTTCATATCCAATGAAGCTTACATTCTTTGTAATGGGTTTAAGTCCGACCGATACCTCGATGCGATCTTGCGGTTACACAAACAAGGGATGCAAAACCTTGTCTGTATTCTAGATAATGAGCACGAAGTACA
Source organism: Bacteroidetes bacterium UBA1860 (assembly GCA_002338335.1). Lineage (GTDB taxonomy): Bacteria > Bacteroidota > Rhodothermia > Balneolales > Balneolaceae > UBA8296. The sequence continues at coordinate 30,882 of DDIC01000057.1, read as the reverse complement.
AAGACTTCTTGAGGGTCAACCAAATGGCCTCAAAGTAGGATTTCGAGTGGCAACAGAAGAAGACCCATCCTTTGAGTTTTATACCTCGCGTCTTGGGATGAAATCTGCCAAGATTTTGGAATGGACGGCTTCCTTGAGCGACTCAAAGACCCTTATACCCGTGATGATTCACTTCTTTATCAACACAGGGATTCGAGACACAGCCTATTTTTGGAATGAATTTATCAAAGCGTGTCGACTCTATACTGAGGCCTCACGTGTTTGCTCTAGCATCCATCTTTTTAATATTGGGGGTGGATTACCCATCAAGAAAATTCTCGATTTTGATTTTGACTATGCTGCGCTTATTCATCAAGTCATCGATCAAATCAAAACGACATGTGAAGAATTTGATTCACCTCACCCATCTATAGTGACAGAATTTGGCTCCTTTTATGTTGGAGAAAGTGGTGGATTACTGATGAATGTGATGCTTCAAAAAAGTCAAAATGACCGTGAACGATGGAATATGCTTGACGGCTCCATTATGTCGAATCTTCCGGATGCCTGGGCTATCAGCCAACGATTTATCACTCTACCCACGAATGGATGGTTCATAGACTTCGAACGCGTTTCACTTGGGGGAATGACTTGCGATGGAGATGACTATTACAATGATCAGGGCAGTATTATGCTCTCTTCTAGCTCATCGACATCAGACCAAGAGGTGCACCACCTCTACATGCCCACATTTGCTAAGACTAAAGAGCTTTTTGTGGCCTTTCTTCATACGGGAGCATACCAAGAAACCGTAGGAGGGTATGGTGGACTCCAACATTGCCTACTCCCTCAGCCAAAGCACGTGTTAGTGCGTGAAATAGAAGGAAAGACGAGTGTTGAGGTCTTTCGTGAACCTACCGAAACAAGCTCGGTTCTGTCCACACTCGGATACTAGATCAGGGGCTCTCTGAATCTAAGCTGTCACAATCAGCAGTGCCTCAACCATGTACCGCCGGCCGGGCTCGAACCGGCACTCGATTTGTCATCGAATTGGATTTTAAGTCCAACGCGTCTACCAATTCCGCCACGGCGGCAACCGAAAGAGGAGGCGTTAAATATAAGGGGAATTTATGAACCTAATCGCGAATCCTTACGGAGACCCCCAAATTAAGGACGGGTGTCCACGGAAAATCTTGCAACGCATCATTTAATTTAGCCTCATTATCGGCTGTAGGAGCAATCATCCCAGTTGCTTCAAGGTTCAATGTTGGGGCTCCGCTATACATTGCTCCGATTTGCACATGCGCTTTTACACGACCATTGAGTCGAGTGGGGTGCCCAAGTACAAGACCGACATAGGGTTTGATACTTGAGGCATACTCAAGAGTTGCGCTCATAGTGCCAAGCTCCCCTGGCGTGAATGCACGATCATCAATCACGTAGTTTTCAAGCGCTTCTCCGTCAAGACTAAACGTTTGAGTGTGTGAGTAGGCTCCCAATGAGAACCCCACAACTTTGCCAAAGGGGTAATAATCCAGAATAAGAGACAGACTTGATAGAGAAATATCCCCATTAAACCCGATTGTCGGCTCTTGATTGTCAAACTCTCCATCCAACCCGACAGCACCACCATGGAATCCGATGCGTGAATTGAGCTTTTCACCAATTCCCCAGACCAACTCGCCACCAAACCCGTTGAGCCCAGCACTAGCGGTCAGCGCAAAACGATTGGAGAGCTCTTTGGAAGGATCTTGGATAGCCGAGCTAGATTGTGCAATGGTCACTTGACCGTTCACGAGGATGAGTCCAATGACAAGGATAGAACCGGCACGGAATATATGTTGTAGTGAGTTCACGAAAATGGGGCAAAATAATGAGGGGCAATCACCTAACTAGGCAATTCATGCGTATCCCAAATATGCCAATTGATTCGCAAAAAGACGAACCTTTTTTACGGTCAAGACTTCCCGTTAGCCAGATTGGCAACGTCGTCTTGGACGAGTGCAATCTCGTGACCCTCACGTTTGAGTAGTGAAGCAGAGACCGCCGCACGCGCACCACTCTTGCAGTGAACCACATATTTTCCACCCTCACCAAGCTCATCCTTCCGAACTTTTAAGCGAGTGTGAGCAATATTCGTGGCTCCTTCAGCATGTCCTTCAGCATACTCTGTAGCCTTACGCACATCCACCACATGGAAGCCTTCGTTGAGCTTTGCGTCAAGATCAGCAAACGTCATCGTTGACATCGTCTCTAGCCCCCCAGCAGACTCACCGAACGAAGCTAAGTCTTCAGGAGTGATGAACCCTTTGATGTGATCTAGTCCAATGCGAATTAAATCGGTGACTGCTTCATCGACCTGAGCTTCATCGATTACGAGATAGATTTCTTCGTCCTCAATAATAAAAGAACCCGCAATGGTATTGAATTGCTTGTCCATAGGTGAGAGTAATGAACCCTTCAGGTGACCTGAGATGAATTCTTCTTTGCTACGTGTATCAAGCACGACGACTTTGGACGTGTCTAAATCGCCAATCTCTTTAATACTCAAGCGATGAGGTTGCGGGTAGCAATCTTTCAGCACACGTGGTCCAATTTTGTTGTCGCGCTTCATTCGAGCAAAGTACATAGGTGGCTCAGGCTGCCCTTCAAGGATAAATTTCACGAAGTTATCTTCCGAAGATGCCGCTTTGATAGAAGCATTGTATCGAAGCTCATAGCCTACCGTTGTTTCTGGAATAGCGCCAAGGGCTTTACCGCATGCCGATCCAGCACCATGCCCTGGCCAAACCTGCATGTATTCTGGCATCGACTTGAAGCTCTCAACCGTTTTGTAGAGCGTACGAGCTGAGGGCTCCATCGCTCCCTCTAAGGCGGCTGCAGACTCGAGTAAATCAGGGCGTCCTACATCTCCTACAAAGACAAAGTCACCCGTAGCAATACCCATGGGCTCATCAGCAGCGGCGCCATCGGTAATGAAATAGCTGAGGTGCTCTGGCGTATGGCCAGGGGTATGCCATGCCTTGATTTCGATATTACCCACCTTGAATGCATCCCCATCGTGCATTAACTGGTAGTCATAAGAGTCGTTGTTGAGTAACCACTCATATTTCCAGTCTGCGCCTCCTTCGTCTGAGGCATAAACCTTGATTCCACGCTCTGCAAACTCACGAAGACCGGAAATGTAGTCGGCATGAATGTGTGTGTCGGCTGCAGCAACGATGGTCATTTTCTGAGCAGCTGCATCCTCGATGTACTGATCAATGTCACGCATTGGATCAATCACAACGGCTTGGCCATTGGCTTGACAGCCAACTAGGTAAGAGTACTGGGCAAGTTTTTCGTCAAAGAATTGTTTGAAATACATAATGAACTCCTGTTTTTTTTACTACTTGATGATTTAATGATTGCTTGATTGTTAACTATTTAGAAGCTGTTGAGAAATGCTCTTTATCAATGGGGAATCTGATGACGCACCATTCCATAGACATACGTTCCCAAGATGGCCGTGAGTATCGGCACCACAAACACAGTAGCTCCCGCTCCAACCAACGTAAACATGGGTGCAGGACAGGCCCCGATTAAAGACCATCCTAATCCAAAGATGGATCCACCCACGATATATCGTGTCACTTGCGATGGATCTTTGGGTGGAATCGTGATGGGGTTGCCATCGGAGTCTTTTACGTTACTCTTTTTAATCCAAAGGATACCCAAGGCACCGACTACAATAGCAGAACCAATCACGCCATACATGTGGAAGCTGTCAAAAAAGAACATCTCTTGGATGCGGAACCATGAAATAACTTCTGATTTCATTAAGATGAAGCCAAAGAAGATTCCAAGGATAAAAAAGGTGATAAGATCTTTTGCTCTCATGTGTTAGTCCTCGAATTAAATGATATTGGGAAGAATCAGGTACGTCATCAATAGACCCCCTATAAAAAAGCCGATGACTGCGATAAGTGATGCGAGCTGTAGGTTCGAAAGCCCTGAGATGGCATGTCCTGAGGTGCACCCCCCAGCATAGCGTGTCCCGAAGCCAACCAAAAATCCACCGACTCCCAAGACAGCCCACAAGCTTGGATTGCTCTGCAGGGCTCCCCACGTAAAGAGCTCAACGGGGACAAATCCATCGAAGTTGGTAAGTCCATACCCTTGAAGTTTTTCAATGGCCCCAGCAGACAACTCTACCGCATTTGGGTTTGCAAATAGTACTCCACCGATGAATCCACCGAGTATGACACCCACAGAGAACATCAAATTCCAAGCCCCTTTGGCCTTCCAATCATAATTGAAAAAGTCCACATTAGCGACGTTACAAGACGCACATATGTGACGAAGATTCTCTGAGAAGCCAAACTGTCTCCCTGAGATCAGAAGCATAATGGGAACCATTAAACCAATGATAGGCCCGGCAATGTACCAGGGCCACGGTTGTGTTAAAATATCCATGAAGTAGCGTTGATTTGTCTTTTCATTTTGAATGAAGTTTGCATGTCGAGAGATAGTATAAGACTCTCATTTTATAATGACAATACTTGTTAATACAAGTAACACCAAGCCAAGCTCCAAGCGTGTTGCTTAGAACCTAACCTACCTGTATACCAATATGTTTATGGATTCCCTTTAATCATCAAATTCCAATACAGAGCGTTCTCGAGCCTGGTTGAATGGGAATGATGGCTAATTCTTGATAATCCATTCCCGACATTATTTTAACACTTGTGTTTACATGTCTTTGACATTATACTCTACTCATAAACTAATCTTTTTTTGCTACAGGTCAAGCCACGAGAAACCCTTCTAATTTGCCAGAATCCATGAATTCTAAAAAAGAAAGCGCTACCATCAATCTTTCTGCGCTCAAACCTGGTCTACCCCTTCATGAACAAATCAGCCATTGGATCGAAACCAAGATTGATGAAGGTGTCTACGAATCAGATCAAAAATTGCCGTCCGAATTTCAACTGAGTGAGATGTTTAATGTGAGTCGAGTGACGGTTAGGCGAGCTTTACAAACACTGGAATCCAACCGTTTGATTTACAGATGCCAAGGTTTGGGTTCATTTGTAGGGAAGGGCAAAACGCGTCAACCCCTGGTACGATTGACCGATTTGATGGAGGATATGCATCGTGCTGGGATGGAAGCAAAGTCAGTCGTTTTATCCATGGGTGTGGTGGATGCAAGTGCTTCAGTTGCGGAGCAGCTCGGACTGACAGAAGGGCAAAAGGTCTTCCAATTGGATCGTCAACGACTTGGAGATGATACGCCTCTAGCGATGGATCAAACCTGGCTTCCATTTGCCTATGGCCAACTCATTGAATCGGTAGATCTAGGCAACCGCACCATTTTTTCGATACTTGAAAATGACTACGAGATTCCTGTAATGCGTGGTTGTTACCAAATCACTGCCACGACAGCGACAAAAGACCTCGCGCATTATCTAGATACAATAGAGGGGGATGCTTTGCTTCTCTTGCACCGGATTGCCTACACCGTGGGTGACAAACCCATATTCTATCAACGGCGATATTACAAAAGCGATGCGTTTGCCTATGAAATGAGGCTAGATAGAGTAGAGCATAACGGCCAGGCGACTCCTCAACCCTTTGACGAAACGCCCATTCGTGAGATTGTCCCAGTGTTTCACAAAAGATAATCTCATAGCCTACCTTCCATAGGCATCTTCAACACGGATAATGTCATCTTCGTCACTTGGGTGTTGCGCCTCCTCATGCTTCCAAATCTCTGCGACGATGCCCCATTTCGAAGCACCGACAAGGCGGTGACGCTCTCCACACGCTAATTCGACCACTTCACCGAGTTCCAAGCTGCATGGTGGATTCATGGTGTCGGTATGACTCCGAACCAACGAGGCTTCACCTGCAATAAGCCTCCAAATCTCCGACCGACGAAGGTGATATTGCCACGATAACATTGCATGCGGCTCAACCAATAGGAACTTTGGGCTTAGTTTTGCATACCCTTCCAAGTAATGAGTGTCCAATTCGGGGAACCAGCTCTTTGCGAAGAAACTCGCTTGTGATTCATCTACCAGCAAAAAACCTCCCCATGGACGGCGTCGATCTTCTCCAATCAACGTAAAGCCAAGATCGGTCACTCGAGCGACCAATACCTCAAACATCTCTGTTTTTGAACGACTTGCCATCTCCGAGGACTCAAATAATGGTACCTTCGCTGGGCTAGTTTGATGTGTCATCTTTTCTTTTGCTGACTTTTTAGCCATTTTTCAACAACTAGTAATCATAAAGTATACCACCATGAATCGACGAATATCAACCCTTGGGCCCATCTTGGGATGCCTCATCCTAGTGGGATTGTTCTTTCCTACACAATCCAAGGCTCAATTTGCCATTGGAGGAGGGTATGAATTGCGCGATGAAGAGCCAAAAACAGGCTATATGGTGATGATTGAGAATGGTTTTTTGAAGCGTTTTCCCATGATCTCTCTCAAGACAAGATTGCACCTTAGCGTGTTTGCTGATGAAATCTCTGTTCGAGACCAAGCCGTGCTAGATCAACTGGAACTAAGCGAAACGGAGCAACTTTTGTCTCAAGTCGATTCCTATGATTTCGGGCTGGCTGTGTTGATGGGCGTCAACCTAGGGATCGTCAAGCCTTACGCTGGTGTGGGTTTGGGTAATGAGTCTTACAAAATAGATTATGCTATTCCCCCATCCCTATCCGTTCCGTCAAATTTTAAGGAATCCCTTTCTGATAACGGTTTTTATGGAAACATCTTCATTGGTACCGAGATTTCACCGATTCCTGTACTCAAGCCATTTGTAGAATATCGTTTTTCAACCTTTTTGACCGAAGAGGAGATCAATTACAGTCAAAATGGTCGTATCTCACTAGGGCTGAAACTTCAATTCTAACCCCTCTTCATGACACGCCAAGATGTCGCGATCTTTGAGTTGGACAAGGAGCAAAAGGGTCATCTAGACGACCTTCTCAAGGTGTGTCATACCCACTTGGAGCATGTCGATGACGCGATGATTCGAGATGCATTTGCGCTGGCATGTCAATCTCATAAAGGCGTTACAAGGGCCTCAGGTGAGCCCTACTATCTTCATCCGTTGGAAGTTGCCAAGATCGTGGCAAGTGAACTCTCCATAGATGGGGAGTCGGTGGTTGCTGCACTTATTCATGATACGGTCGAAGATACAGACGTGACGTTAGTCGATGTCCGAGATGTCTTTGGTGAAACGGTTGCCAATCTGATTGATGGTGTCACCAAAATTGAAGGGGTTTTCAAAAACAGGCAATCCAAGCAGGCCGAGACCTTCATGAAGTTGATTCTCTCTATGGCCGATGATATTCGTGTGGTGCTTATCAAGTTTGCCGATAGGCTCCACAATATCCGAACCTTGCAATACCTGCCAAGAGAGAAGCAGATGAAAATCGCTTCTGAAACACTTGATTTGTATGCCCCTCTGGCTCATCGTTTTGGTCTATATCAAATCAAAAATGAATTTGAGGATCTCTGCTTCAAATTACTCGATCCTAATTCCTACAATTTTGTAGCTCGAAAGCTTCGCGAAAAGAAAGCCGCGCGTGAGGCCTTCATTGCTGAGTTCATGGAACCTATCGAAGACGAGCTTCGTGACCATGGATTAACCTTTGAGATCAAAGGGCGTCCGAAACATATCTACTCGATTTATCGCAAAATGCAGAGGCAGCAAAAGCCTTTTGAGGAGATTTATGATCTCTTTGCCATTCGGATTATTCTGGAGGACCCTCACACAAAAGAAGATTGTTGGAGGGTGTATTCCATGATTACGGATTGGTACACACCGATTCCGAAGCGATTTCGTGATTTTATTTCCGTCCCCAAGGCCAATGGATACCAATCTCTTCATACGACGGTCATTACCAAATCGGGGCAACGTGTGGAAGTTCAGATTCGCACCCGTCGAATGGATGAGATCGCTGAACGTGGACTTGCAGCCCATTGGAAGTACAAAGAAGGGGGGCAGTCTGGATCACAAACGCTTGAACAATTTGTGAGCTGGGTGCGCGAGGTGCTGGATACCCCAAGGCCCGAAGCGGCTACGGAGTTTGTGAAAGACTTCCAGCTCAATCTTTATCAGGACGAAATTTATGTCTTTACCCCCGAGGGTGATCTCAAAACCCTTCCTAGGGGGGCTTCATGCATCGACTTTGCCTTTGAGATCCATTCCGAAGTAGGGGAGCGCGCCATGTCGGCCAAGGTGAATGGAAAGCTCGTGCCATTGCGTCAGAAGCTCAAAATTGGAGATCAAGTAGATATTGTCACGGGCCCCAAGGTTAATGTGAATCCCGATTGGATTGAGGATGTTGTGACGCATAAAGCGAAGGCTCGGATTCGACAATTTGTACGACAGCGCCAGCGGGAAGTCTCAGATCGAGGTCGTGAAGCTTGGGAGAAGCGTGCGAAGAGAAGTAATATTGAGTTATCAGATCAAGAGCTCATGAAAGTCTCCCATCAACTGGGGTTTGATAGCTTGCAAGTGATGTTTTATGAGATTGGTGCAGAAAAGTACGACCTCGGCAAGCTGTATCGAGCGGTCAAAGACTTCAAAAGTAAAGGGCGTTTAGAAAAAGAGGAGGAGCAAAAAGAGCTTGAATCTATCTTAACGCCAACGCTTGAAGAGGTGGGCCAAAAGTTCAATCAAGAGGCCAAAAAAGGGATCAATGAGCAATCCCTTTTAATCGATGGAGGTCTAAACCACGTCAAGTACCATTTTGCACACTGTTGCAATCCCATTCCTGGAGATGAAGTGATGGGATTTATTAGTCGTACTGGGGATGTCAAAATCCACCGCACATCGTGTAAAAACGCCATCCATTTGATGAATTCTGATGGCGAAAGAATCCTAGAAGCATCGTGGGCTCGAACGCCAGACATGCAATTCTTGGCTGCCATTAAACTCGTGGGTGAGGATCGAGTGGGTCTCATTAATGATCTCACTGATGTGCTTTCTAAATCTCTCAAAACCAATATGAAGAGTATTAATGTGAGTAGTGACAGCGGGATGTTTGAGGGAATTGTAACACTTTATGTAGCTGATTTGAGCCATTTGGACCAAATCATGGAGAAACTCAAACGTGTGGAAGGGATTCGAACCGCACACCGCTTTGAGTAATAGTATACTTATCACTGGCGTCGTATCCCATCTTTTGTATATTTAAAGTGGAGAAACAGTTTGGGAAAACTGATTAATTGGGATGGAGTAATGATTACTTATACAAAAAAAGACCTTGTACGTAGGGTCTCGGAGACGATGCAGGTGCCTTTGAATCAAGCAGAGCCGTATGTAGATGCTGTGATTGATTCAATACGAGGTACTATGCTGATGGCAAGCCCTGAATGTAGGATTGAATTGAGAGATTTTGGGGTTTTTGAAGTCAAAGAAACAAAGGCTAAGCCAAAAGCAAGAAATCCAAAGACGAACGAGATTATCTACGTACCAAGTCATCGAAAAACACATTTTAAGCCGAGCAAAAAGCTTAAAGACTTTTTGCGCCAGCCATTAGACTGATTGGATTGACGGATAAAGGGCGACTCTTAGGTCTCGATATTGGCGCGAAGCGTTGCGGACTAGCTTGGACAGATCGGATGCAGATGATTCCATCTGTCGTAGGCACCTATTCTCAACAGGGATTGAAAGCGAAACTCCTCGAACACGTCGCGGAGGAGCCGCCTCCAGGCATTGCTGGATTCGTGTTGGGTTGGCC
>DDIC01000057.1:9786-20875 GCA_002338335.1 Bacteroidetes bacterium UBA1860 | reverse complement strand
AGGCATTGCAGGATTCGTGTTGGGTTGGCCTCTACAAGCCGATGGATCACCATCAACATCGATGCATGAGGTAGTCGCATTTGATGCATGGCTAAAAAAGACGTTTCCGGCTATTCCTATCCATCATCAGGATGAGTTTGGTTCATCCCAAGAAGCGATGCAATGGATGGTCGAGTCAGGCATACCCAGGGGGAAGCGAGCTCAAAAGGGGGCTGTGGATTCTACCGCAGCAGCCGTTATCTTGCAACGGTATTTACAACAACATGGCTAAAACGTCTAATTTCTGTTAATCTATGGATGTGCTCCCCATTGTGACATATAATGATCCTGTATTAAAACAGGTAGCTAAGCCCGTGACCAAGGATACCCCCAATCTTGAGCGCTTCATTTCTGACATGTTTGAGACCATGGATCATGCCAAAGGGTTGGGGTTGGCAGCGCCACAAGTGGGTCATTCGATTCGACTTTTTGTGATCGATGCTGATGGCCTAGACGAAGAGGATCCCTCTGCGTCCACACCCATCGGGCGTCGGGTGATACTCAATCCTGAGATTGTGTTAGAATCGGACGACTCGATTACCTTTGAAGAGGGTTGTCTAAGCCTTCCAGATCTGCGAGATCAAGTCAGTAGAGCGAGTGAGGTGATTGTCCGTTTCCAAGATGAGGCGTTTGAGACTCACGAGATGACCCTGAGAGGGTGGACCGCGCGTGTTTTCTTGCATGAGTTTGATCACCTAGAAGGGATCTTGTTCATTGACCGTATATCTGCTTTTAAACGTACACTTCATAAAGCAAAGCTGGAGTCTATCGACGCCAATGAAGTGGATGCTGGTTATGAAGTTGCACCTAAAACGACTCGATAACCACCACCGAGCATGACTATTGAGTATGACTACTGTGTATAACCACCGAGCATGACGACTGAGCGTCCATCATCCACTGCCTTGCGAGTGATCTTTATGGGCTCCCCGGAGTTTGCGGTACCTTCCCTGGAAGCATTGGTTCGAGAAGGTTTCGATGTTTGTTTGGTGTGCACGCCCCCGGACAAACGGCGATCACGAGGAGGAGACCCAGAGCCTACTGCAGTGAAGAAAAAAGCGATCGAGCTTGGATTGCCTACTCTCGATGTAGAGGATGTCAAGGATCCAGCGTTTTGTGAGACCCTTACGTCGTTAAATGCAGATGTATCCGTGGTGGTGGCCTTCAGATTATTACCCAAAGCCATTTTGGACGCGACGAGATTGGGCGCTGTGAATATTCATGCATCGCTTCTCCCTGCTTATCGTGGAGCTGCGCCGATTCACCATGCGGTTTTAAATGGGGAGAAGCAGACGGGATGCACATTATTTGTGCTAAATCAAGCGATGGATGCTGGTCAAATCTTAGCCCAACAAACCTCACCCATTCACCCGAATGATACAACAGGCGATGTATATGAGCGACTACAAACCGTTGGGGCTAAATTACTCATAGAAACTCTACCTGCTTGGAATCGAGGAGAGATTCATCCTATCACTCAAGATGAACGCAGAGCCACTCCCGCGCCCAAGGTATTTTCTGTGGACGGGTGTTTGAGGCTTCATGAGACTGCAGCTCAAGTCCACAATCAAGCCCGCGCCATGACACCCACCCCAGGAGCATGGATAAAACTCGAAGGGGAAAAAGTCAAAATTCTACGAACCAGGCTCCTTGAATTACTAGAACTGCAATCCTTTACTCAAGACGTAAAAGGGGATGTGCATGGGGCTGAGCTTGGGATGCAACCAAGCGATCAGCTTAAGGCAGAGTCAGGGATGCCTGCAGGAGTTCAGCCTGGTTCCTTTTATGTTTGGGGCAAGCGATTATTTTTGGGCTGTGCAGAACAAAGCGTAGTGGAAATAGTTACCCTTCAACAACCAGGTAAGACGGCCATTTCAGGCTACTCATTCAGTTTAGGAAAAGATCTCGCCACTCTACATGCAGAAGGTGCTGAGGCCTGATAGAATCTTGGTAATTCTCGAAATTAACTGTGGTACAAATCCAATAAACCGTGTAGATTTACCCATCAAAAAAGCCCCGTAACACCACGATGGAACAAAGCACACCCTTTTTTGACGCAATTATTCAAGGGAATCTAGACGATGTCAAAACCTATTTAAAAGATGGACAAGAGATCAACGCGACCCTTCCAAATGGATCGACCGCGTTAATTTTAGCGGCTCAGCATAATCACGACGCAATCGTTGATGAATTGCTAGCCCAAAAGGCAGATCCAACCCTTGCGACAAAAACTGGAGGGACAGCGCTCAATCGTACTGCAGAGCATGGAAACCTTGCTATGGTCCAAAAGCTACACAAAGTAGGGGCTGTTCCAGGATTGCTGGCGTTGGTGATGGCGGCTCGAGAGGGCCATCTTTCTGTGGTCGAATGGTGTATCCAACAGGGAGTAGATGTCAATGGGCAACTTCCATGGGGATTCACAGCGCTCATGATGGCTGCTCGGGATGGTCGGCAGGATGTGGTGGAATGTTTGATTGCTCACGGCGCCAATCCAAAGCTCAAAAACAGGGATGATGAGACGGCACTGTCGCTTGCCATAGAGAACGATGAAGACGATGTGGCAGAGATTCTCCGCAAGGCTGGTGTCGATTACGCCAAGCCAAAACCAAAGGTCATTGCCCCGCCAGTGGAGGATGACGACGATGACGAACCCGTGGACGATGAAATCCCCGAGGAAGTAGACTTGTCTGATGAGGAGGAAGATGTGACCCAAAAAGAGGAGGAAGAGGTTGACCTCGGGCGTGATAAAGAGGAGGATTAATCCTACCTTAACACGTTAACTAAAGACTCTAAAGAGCCTCAAACACAGCGTTGCCAATGTGGCTCTTGATATTATTTAATCAAACGAACCCGCAATTTTATGTCACTTCACGTTGGAATTAATGGATTTGGACGCATTGGACGTCTTGTAACGCGCGCTATCTTAGAGAACTACGCATCAGAGATTACCATTAATGGGATTAATGACCTCACAGACGCGGCCACACTCGCGCATTTATTTAAATATGATTCAGCTCAAGGGGCGTTTCAAGGAACGGTGGGGGTGGATGGTGAGCACCTCGTACTGAATGGACACAAAATTAAGGTGTCGGCTGAGCGGGATCCTTCAAAGCTTGAGTGGGGAGCCAGAGGCGTGGACACCGTGGTCGAGTCTACAGGATTCTTCACGGAAAAAGAGAAGGCTGAAGCCCATCTTGCTGCTGGTGCAAAAAAGGTGATTATCTCTGCACCGGCAAAAGGGGATGTCAAGACTGTTGTTCTTGGGGTGAATCATGATACGATTGATCCAGCCACACCCATCTATTCCAACGCAAGTTGTACAACAAACTGCCTTGCACCCATGGTGAAGGTCCTTGACGATGCGTTTGGTGTGGAGAAAGGGTTCATGGTCACAACCCATGCGTATACGGGCGATCAAGCGTTGGTTGATGGTCCACACAAAGATCTGCGACGTGCCCGTGCAGCAGCGATCAATATCGTCCCAACGTCGACAGGCGCTGCAAAAGCTGTGGGTTTGGTACTGCCACATCTCAATGGCAAACTAGATGGTAAAGCGATTCGCGTACCGGTTGTCACGGGATCCCTAACCGATCTTACAGCTCAGTTGTCCCAAGAAGTGACCGTAGATCAAATTCATGAAGCATTCCAGGCTGCCGCCTCTGGACCGCTCAAGGGGATCTTACAGTTTTCGACCGATCCGCTTGTGTCTACCGACATTATCGGCAACACACATAGTTGTATCTACGATAGTGATATGACCATGGCTGCCGGGTCGCTCGTCAAAGTGACAGGTTGGTACGATAATGAAGCTGGGTACTCTAATCGTACTGCAGAGCTTATTACTCGGGTTGGGTAACCTCAATTTCAGCGGTGATGTCCGCTGTTTTTTCGAGGGTTTTTAGCACAGAGCAATATTTTTCGACAGAGAGATTCATCGCACGCTCTGCGCGTTCCTGTGGAATGTCACCGATCAAGTGGTAGCGTAGGTGAATTGCGGAAAATTCCGTGTATCCCTTCATTTGCTCTCTCTGTGCGTCAATTTCGACCGTAAGATCTTGGATCGTAAGCTTTTGTTTGTTCAGAATCATCACGATATCAATCACGCTACACCCTCCGGCGGCTGCTACCAAGGCTTGCATGGGACTAAATCCACCGTTCACCCCTCCAATATCTGGGGACCCATCCAACCGCAAGGTAGCCCCTGTGTCATTTGTCGCTTCCACCAGCATCGCATCGTTGAGTCGCTTCAAGGAGACATGAATCGACTTTGGCTTGGCAGGCGGGGCAAAGGAATCCGAAGTGGATCCATCTGCGGGTGCAGATGGCGTAGAGGGCTCACTCATCAAGTTGGGGGTGTGTTGAGGTTACTTCTTGCTTCGAATAATCATTTCACCCACAACATCGTCGATTGAGATCTCTTTTTCAACTAGTAAGACAAGTAGGTGGTAGAGCAAATCTGCTGACTCTTCGATGGTCTCCTCTTTCTTTTTATTCTTTGCTGCAATAATCGTTTCTACAGCCTCTTCACCCAATTTTTGGGCAATTTTGTCTATTCCTTTTTTGAAAAGGCGAGTCGAGTACGACCCTTTTGGCATGAGTTCTTTACGGCTTTGAAGAACACGTTCAAGTTCTTTCAAAAAAAGCACGGGGGGTTGGTCAACTTTCGTAGACATGTTGGAGCGAATGGGTTAGTCCTGCTTCTCTACAATGGTAAGAAAATTTTGCAATAACATGGACCCAGCTCGACCGGATTTCTCAGGAGAAAATTGAACACCCATAAAATGATTCTTTGCAACCACAGCGGTAAACGTATTATCACATGTTGCCGTGGCAATAGCATACTCTAATGGAGGAAGAAAATCTTGATGGACAAAATAAAACCGTTGATCGGGCCCGATACCTTGTAGCAAAGGGTGTTCCTGCAGCGTATCTAATGCATGCCAACCCATATTGGATGCGGTACATTTATGCTGATGAAACGATTGGACTCGACCTGGCACAACTCCAAGGTAGTGGTGCTGATCTTCGTCATGCCCTTCCGTGAGTAAGTGCATTCCATGGTTGATTCCTAGTACGGGTTTCTTGATCTCTCGAATCCATTGTGTGCACGATAATGCGTCAAATGCATTCATAGATGTGGATGCAGGGCCTGGACTAGAAATCACGAGTCCATCTGCGCGGCTTAGCACCTCTGGATCGGTACTAGATATACAGTCCACACCATGCTGGCGCAGCAGCTCACACAACGGTGAGGTAGAGTTGGGAGGATATGTCAAAATGCCTATTATCATGGACTTAATTGAAACAAAACAACGTATGAAGACGTTTCAATAGAATGACATCCGAAAATCCTATCTTACAAGCATGACCACGATCGCGCAGCTTACATTTATACCTTTGTACACTGACCATCCCAAAGAAAAGGTGGAGGAATTGTTGGAATTTTTTGCTCAAGAGGATGTCGAAGTAGAGATTGGGTACTTGTCCACGACAATCAAGGGAGATAAAGAGACCGTGTTTGCACTTATCAAAGAGGCATATGACACCATGAGTGCCCAAGATGAGCAGTTTCGATTTCATATCGAGCTATTAAGTCCGATTGCCTGAACCTACGTCTATGGTTGAGATTCGGAATTTCTGCATCATTGCACATATTGATCACGGTAAATCGACCCTTGCGGATCGTTTGTTAGAGCGCACGGGCACCATCACAGAGCGTGAAATGCAAAACCAAATCCTTGACGACATGGATTTGGAGAGAGAGCGTGGCATTACGATCAAAAGTCACGCCATAAAGATGGATTATGAACGACCCTCTGGAGAAAAGGTGGTGCTCAATTTGATTGACACCCCGGGTCACGTTGATTTCGCCTACGAAGTGTCACGTGCGTTAAAGGCGTGTGAAGGGGCTATTTTGGTCGTAGATGCAAGCCAAGGAATTGAAGCCCAGACCATCTCCAACTTGTACCAAGCCATTGATCAAGGCTTAGAAATTGTCCCGGTTTTGAACAAAATTGATCTCCCTGGTGCAGACCCAGAAGGAGTCGCACAGCAGGTTATTGACCTGATTGGCTGTACTCGTGAGGAGATTTTAGCCGTGTCTGGAAAGACAGGCGAAGGGGTTTTGGAGCTTCTTGAAGCTATCGTTGAGAGAGTGCCAGCTCCTGAGCGAAAAGAAGACAAGCCACTCAAAGCGCTTATTTTTGATTCTGTTTTTAATACCTACCGAGGCTCCATTGCGTATGTTCGCGTGATGGAGGGGACACTCAAAAAAGGAGATCCCATCTTGTTCATGGCTACGCAAAAGGAGTATAACGCCGAAGAAGTGGGCTTTTTGAGGATGAAACAAACACCCACTGGCGTGTTAAAAGCAGGAGATGTTGGCTACGTGGTGGGGAGCGTCAAGTCACTCCAAGATTGTCGTGTTGGGGATACCCTTACGACGCAAAAGAATGGAGCAACCGAAGCCATTCCAGGGTACAAGGAAGTGAAACCCATGGTCTTCTCTGGTATTTACCCCACCCAAAGTGAGGATTTTGAGGATCTTCGGTCTGCGTTGGAAAAACTACAGCTTAATGATGCGTCTTTGAATTACACCCCAGAAACCTCCAAGGCGTTGGGCTTTGGGTTTAGAGCTGGATTTTTGGGGCTACTTCACATGGAGATTGTCCAAGAGAGGTTGGACCGAGAGTTCAACATCGACATTATCACCACAGTGCCAAACGTGCGGTACGAGGTTCGTCGTACCAATGGGGAGAGTGTGTTTGTAGACAACCCAAGCGAAATGCCAGAAGCGGGACTGATTGATTATGTGCTCGAACCATTCATTCGCGCCAGCATTATTACACCGGCAGACTATATTGGGCCCATCATGAAGCTTTGCCAGGATCGGCGTGGGGTGTACATTAATCAGTCGTTTATGCAGAACAATCGTGTTGAGATTGTGTATGAGCTCCCAATGGCAGAGGTGGTGTTCGATTTCTATGATCGCCTCAAGAGTGGAACCCGTGGATATGCATCCCTCGACTATGAGTTTATAGAGAACCGACGTGGACAACTGGTTCGTCTTGATATTTTGATGAACGCAGAGCCTGTGGATGCTCTCTCCAGTATTGCCCATCGGGACAAGGCGTATGATTATGGCAAAAGAATATGCGCAAAGCTCAAGGAGTTAATCCCAAGGCAGCAATATGAAGTGGCGATACAAGCAGCCATTGGCAATAAAGTGATTGCACGCGATACCATTCGTGCCGTGCGTAAAGATGTGACGGCAAAGTGTTATGGCGGTGATATCACTCGAAAGCGTAAATTGTTAGAGAAGCAAAAGGAAGGGAAAAAACGGATGAAGCAGATTGGTGCTGTGGAGATCCCGCAAGAGGCGTTCCTTGCAGTCCTTTCGATGAACAATGATGATTAATGAAGCTGATAGCTTAGCCAGAGTAATATGATGAAAAAGCGTTCATTTTGGATCGCTTGTGTTGCGATTGTGCTTTGGAGTGGAGTCGCGGAGCATGCATACGCTCAATTTCAAGACCCGATCTTTCGTAAGGTTGAAGCTGTGGATGCCGCAGCCTTTGGAAAACGATTTGCCGATACCAAGTGGACTGGGCAAGGTCTGTATCAATCGGCGACTATAGATCGTATTCCAACCATTGAATTACGTGCAAGGCTTCAAGCTCAGTTTGGCGATCCAACCGTCACCCTGGGTGATTTATGGGGCACACCGACGTATCGACCAGGAAAAGCAATCCAATTTGAGTATTGGTTTATCATTGATGGAGAAATCCCCATGATGATTTTGGATCTAGATGGACCCTTTGAGAACGGACTTGTCTATGTAGGGGCATCACGGTTTGTTGACCGCAATCCTGAGATTAAGCGGACGCTGGACAAGTTGCTCATGAAGGAGGTGAAGCAACTGGGTGAGTATCAGGACGTATTTTTCTCTCCCGAACGGGAGCAATGGTATTTTGTATCTTATCAAAACGGTGAATTCGCCAGAGATACGACCGATCAACCTGAACAATTTTAAGCCCTAATCCTGTGGCTGACAAACAAGAATCGACCTTTCTACAACAACTCCGAAGTTGGCTAGATGCGATCATCGTAGCTCTGATTGTTGCCTCGGTCTTGAAAGTCTTTGTGTTTGGCACCTATCGAATCCCTACACCTTCGATGGAAGACACCATGGAGACAGGCGACTTTTTGATCGTGTCCAATCTAGCCTATGGGCCTCGAACCCCTATGGTGCTGGGGATTCCCATGTTTCAGTGGTACATCCCAGGTGTAAACCTTCCTTGGACTCGATTGCCCGGGCACAGTGAGATTCAGCGCAATGATATTGTGGTCTTTAATTATCCGATGGAAGTCAAACCGATTTCGATGAAAACCAATTATATCAAGCGATTGGTAGGCATGCCGGGTGACGTACTTGAAGTGCGCGATAAAGTGGTCTATATCGATGGTGTGCCTGAAGAAACGGTCCCCTCAATGCGCACACTTCAGTTGGTGTTTGTGAAAGAGGGATCTATGTTGGATCGTCAGGTCATCAATGAGTTAGATGCCAACATTTTGCAGTATGATCAAGACCGTATGTATTTGGTGAATGCTCGGATGGACGCACTGGAAGATCTTGCAACCACAGCCAATGTTGATTCAGTGGTGCCCTACATTTTGCCTCAGGATTATCAAGAATTTCGTCAACGCCCTTTCGATTTCTCCAAAGGATTTGTCAACCATGACAACATGGGGCCTATTCCGATTCCTTACAAAGGAGAAGTCGTGGAATTATCTCTAGACACGTGGCACCTCTACAAAGACATCGTGACCCGTTATGAAAAAAATAATGTCCAGGTAGAGGGTGGGGAGTTTATTGTGAATGGTGAGTCAGCTCAGACATACACCATCCAGCAAGATTATTACTTCTTTATGGGTGATAATCGTGACGACAGTGAGGATAGTCGGTTTTGGGGCTTTGTACCCAAGGATCATATCGTTGGCAAAGCGTGGCTAGTTTACTTCTCATGGGATTTTAAAGGGTGGCCCGATTTTAGTCGAATGTTTACCGTGATTCACGACCAGTGATGTGCGAGTGCCTTTGTGAAGTGTATGGCCGAAGGCTCGGTCTAAGGCTACTTGCCAGCTAGGCCTTCGCGATCGATTTTCCTTTTGCAATCCCTTCCCTGATCGCCAACTGACCACATCCAGCATCAATATCGTCCCCACGGCTTCTCCGGACAGTGGCTCGAACCCCTCGTTTCGACAAGGCTTGCATAAATCTATCAAGTCGTTGCTCTCTGGCCCGTTTTAGTTCGACACCCAGCACATTATTATACATAATAATGTTCACCTTAGAAGGAATCCATGAGACAATATTGGCCAAAGCACGTGCATCATCAGCCGTGTCGTTAAACTCATCGAACAAAAGATATTCGTATGTAACAGGCTTTTGAACTGCCTGATAATACGCTTCCAAGGCTTCTTGCAGTGCCGACAAGTTGAGAGATTCGTTAATCGGCATGATTTTATCACGCTTTTCATCGTTGGGCGCATGCAGCGAGATCGCAAGATTAAACGCTGCCTTTTGCTCGGCTAATTGCTTGATTTGCTTGGCAAGGCCCACAGTAGACACGGTGATGCGTTTTGGTGAGAGTTCGAGGCCCAGGGGTGAAGTAATCATTCCTACGGAGTCGATGACAGCTCGCATATTATGAAGGGGTTCGCCCATCCCCATATAGACAATGTTGGTGATTCCCTTACCATAGGCGTCGAGCGCGACTCGATTCATTTGAACGGCTTGGTCAGCAATTTCCCATGCCTCTAGATTGCGGAAATACCCCATTTTACCCGTTGCACAAAACGCGCATCCAAACATGCACCCAACCTGTGAGGAGACACAAACCGTCATCCGCTGGGGTGCACCCTCCTGATCAAAATCTGGGATCAGTACCGATTCCACGGGCGGTGATTGATCACGGCCTGTTTCAAAGAGAATCTTAATAGTCCCATCTTTGGACCGAGTCTCTTTTCTGCGCTCTAACTGGGTAATGGAGGTGACTTCTTCGAGTGATTCCCGCAGAGATTTGGGAAGGTTTGACATCTCTGCAAGATCATGTACCTCTTTTTGCCACATCCACTGAAACAACTGATCCCCTCGATAGGAGGGGATCCCTTGCTCGGAACAATAGTCCCGTAATGCTTGATGAGTTAGGGCCTTGAGATTAATAGGCTGGTTGTTGTCCATCCGTATAGTTTGTCTCGAGTCCAAACTCTTCCTTCAACAAATTCGTGTAGGTCTCATAGAGCAACACATAGCTGTTGTAATTGTAGGCAACCCCATGCGCTCCAGGTGGATAAATCCGAAGGTCTACATCTTTGCCCGCATCGGTAAATGCTTGGATGGCTTGCATCGTGTTTTGGACATGAACGTTTTCATCCATGGATGAATGAGCGATCAACATTTTGGCGTCTAAGTTCTCCGCATAGGTAGCCACAGCGGTCTTCTTATACCCTTCCAAATTATCCCCAAGAAGCCCCATGTACCGCTCTGTGTAGATCGTATCGTATAGTCGCCAATCTGTGACTGGAGCCCCAACAATGGCGACTTGGAAAACCTCTGGGTACAAGACCGGGGTAAGACTCGCCATAAACCCACCATAACTATGCCCACGGATTGCAATTCTGTCTTCGTCAATCCACTCTTTTTCGCCCATATACTTTGCGGTTTCGGCAAAATCTTCGGCTTCAAGGAGCCCAAGTTGTTTGTACACCGATTTCTCAAACTCAGCACCATAAGCGCCAGTGCCTCGGTTGTTCACATTCACGATGACAAAGCCAAGCTGAGCCAAATATTGATTCCAACCACTGGTTTCAAATTGATTATACACCCCCTGTGCACCAGGACCTCCATAAATACTTAAAAGCAAGGGATACTCTTGGGTTGGGTCAAAATCAAACGGCTTAATCACATACGCGTCCAGCTCCCTACCATCTGATGTAGTAATGGTGGTCAACTCACGAGGACTATAGGAATGAGCAGCGATGTACTCCG
>DDIC01000057.1:0-9512 GCA_002338335.1 Bacteroidetes bacterium UBA1860 | reverse complement strand
TAGGAATGAGCAGCGATGTACTCACTCACCTGCTCATTGGCTTCCAGTGTCTCAAGTTTTTGCCCTCCCGAGGCTGTAGACCACAGCTCTACTTGTTTGGGCGTCTCTACATTGGACACTCTCGTGATAAAATAGGCTCCGTTGGGTCCCATGGTAATGTCATGACGCCCTGCCATTTGCGTAATACGAGACTTTTGCTCGCCATCAAAGTTGATGGAGTAGAGTTGACGTTCTAGCGGTGAAGCCTCCGTGGACTCAAAATAAATCATCTCGGTGTCGGAGTTCACAGCATGGATTTTGGTCACTTCCCACTCACCCTGAGTCACTTGATTTAGGAGATTACCCTCATAATCGTATCGGTATACATGGCTCCAACCGTCGGAATCACTTATCCAGAAATACTCCTCGCGATCTGGAGGGAAAAACATCAAATTTGAGATGCCGGCAAAGAAGTCATAGACATCAATCCATCCATTTTCCGCAATTTCCTCCATAATGACATCACCTTGACCCGTATTAATGTCAAACATGTGTAAGGAGAGGTGATTCTGAGCCCTATTCATGTGTTGGACTGCCAATTTGGAAGGATCACTTGTCCAATAGATACGTGGCACATACCCATCACCTAGGTCGAGATCCATCCACCGCTTGTCACCAGAACCAACATGTACAACCCCAATTTTGACGGTTGGATTGGTCGCGCCCACTTTGGGATAGGGAATCTCCACAAATTCTGGATAGCTCCCACTGTAATCCGTTGACACAAACAGTGGGACATCTCGCTCATCGGTTTGCCAATAAGCAAGGTGCTGGCTGTCATAAGACCACGACCACCCTTGGACGATGCTAAACTCCTCCTCATAGACCCAACCAAATCGTCCATTATAGACATTCTCTTTTGCGTCAAAGGTGAGCTGAGTCGATTCTCCCGAAGCCAATTCCAAGACATAGAGATTGCCTTCATGTTCATAGCCCATCATGGTTCCATCTGGGGATAGCTCAGCCGTAAAAGCGTCCATCGCTGCCGGCTCAAGAGTTTCGTTCTCCACACTAAACATGTAATAATCAGAGACCCCACTATATCGATAAATGGGTCTGAAATTGGTTTCAAAAACGATGAATTTAAAATCCTTTGACCATTGGAAGGAGCGATATTCAAAGGGCTCCTCAGTTCCAGGAAACGTATAATCTGAGGCCTTAAAGGTTAATTCGTCATCGCCAGTAGCAGGATTGTAGACTCTGATTTCAGGCCCATCTTGCGTACGAGAGGTATACGAGTAACGATCGCCACCATCAATCCACTGTACATTGGAAGGGCCATTGGATCCACTAAGCTGGCCCGAAGCCCCTAAAGCCTCTTCAAGCGAGCCATAAACCGCTTTGTCGATGTCTTGGGCATGAGAAATAGGTTGGAATGCAACGACCAACAGAGCAGGTACAATCCAGAAAAAGAGAGTTGAGAAACGTGTTTTCATAGGTTTGGGGTTTATTCAACGCAAAACAGTCAGGGATTCATCCACACTGACTCATGATAGTAAATCTTGAAAAAGAATCATTACGATGAGGGAAATTACAACAATAATGGCAATCCGATTCCAGCTTACATCCTTTGCAGCATCGGGCAGAATTTCTGAAACGGCCATCCAAATCATCGCTCCGCCTGCAAATCCAAGGCCAGCAGGTAGGTATTGAGAAAACGTCTCGACAAACAGGAATGCAGGAATCGCCATCAAGGGTTGGGGCAGGCTTGAAAAAATGCTCCACCCCATTGCGCGAAGCGCAGAGACACCTCGTGGCACCATGACCAAGGAGATTGCAAGCCCTTCAGGGATGTTATGCAACGCAATGGCCACGGAAATGAGGGACCCAAACGATTCGCTGCGTCCAAACGAGACTCCAACCCCAATCCCCTCCGTAAAGGAATGGACCGTCATCACTGCGACAATTAACAACATCTTTCGCCCTTCGAGCTTATCTATATGGGCAAATTGAATATCCTCATGTCGCTCCAAAAACATGGCGCTCAAAACGATGAATACCAAGCCAATCAAAACACCCAAAGAGGTCATGGTTGCATCCTCGGCTACCCCTTCAGCCATCAAATTGAAGCTTGCAGCAATCATGAGTCCCGCCGCTAAGGCGTTGGCGGATCCTAAGAATTTTGGACTAAACTCCCTTGCAAAGAAGAATGGAACAGCTCCTAATCCAGTAGCCACAGCGGTGATCAACGCCGCAATAAATACCCAAGTGACAGGGCTTTGAACGATCTCCATCCTTTGAGGGCTTAGACGGGGGGATTGTCGACCATGGCCACGGTCTCTTTCACCAACGCTTGAGCTTTCTCATGGGTGTCTGATTCGGAGTAGATTCGGAGCACAGGCTCGGTACCCGATGGGCGAACCAGCAGCCAAGACCCATCTTCCATGAGATGTTTGACCCCATCGAGCATGTCCCAATCTTTCACCTTAATCCCAGCAATCTGGGTGATTTTCTTTGCTTTACACGCGTCCATCATGGCTTGTTTTTTGTGCTCTTCGGTATGAAGATCTTCTCGCCACGTGGCATGGAGGCCAAACTCATCAAAAAGACCTTGGATAAGCTCGCTTAGCGATTTTCCGGAGGTGACGACCATTTCTGTAATCAACAGGCCAATATAAAGACCATCTCTCTCTGGGATGTGACCTTTCACTGCAAGTCCTCCTGACTCCTCGCCACCCACAAGGACATCTCCAGAGATAATCCTTTCTGCGACATGCTTAAAACCAATCGGGCGCGTTTCGAAGCCAAGGCCATAAGCAGCGGCCATTTTGTCGAGCATGGTGGTTGTAGAAAACGTCTTGATGATATCTCCTTTGAGCCCTTTGACTTGCGATTGATACCATGTCAGGAGCGAAAGCATTTGGTGGGAATCCACAAAAACCCCACACTCATCGACCATTCCAATACGGTCTGCATCCCCATCATTGGCTAAACCCACGGCACAACCATGTTCAATCACAGCCTTGGGAAGCTCGGGAAGATTTCGCTCAATGGGTTCTGGAGCCTGGCCATGAAAACTTGGATTCACTTCGTCGTGTAACGACACCACTTGGCCTGGTAATAATCGCTCGATAAGGCCCATCCCAGCTCCATACATGGCATCGTGTGCAATTTTGATGCCGCTTTGTCGAATGGCATCTAGATCTATTTTTGAGGCAAGATCTTTCATATAGTGGTCCACGAGGTCGATTTCTTCAATCACACCCTCCGCAACATAGGTTTCAAAATCCTTTACATCGAGGGGTGCGTCGATGGAGGGGAGATGTGCTTCCACAGCAGTTATTTGATCTGGTGTTGCAGGCCCTCCAAAGGGTGCTTTAATTTTAAACCCATTATAGGCCGGTGGATTGTGACTCGCCGTAATGACAATTCCCACCGCGTCGTACTCCAAGGCGCCCCAGCTCACGGCAGGTGTGGGTGCCATTGTCCGAGCTATCTTTACAGGAATGCCCATGGCTGCAAAGGTGCATGCGCAGTGCTCAGCAAATTCGCGTCCCAAAAAACGTGCATCATGGCCTATGACCACTCCATGCTGTGTGATAGACTCGGATTGAATCCACCGTGCCGTTGCTTGCGTGACACGGTTAACATTCTCGAAGGTGAAGTCTTTCGCAATAATGGCTCGCCAGCCGTCGGTGCCAAATCGAATCATGAGTCGTAGAATTAAGGAAACGGGTATGTTGAAAGGTAACGGTTTTTGAGGCTTGTAGAAGCTTCAAGATGGCCCTAAAATCCATTATCTTGATAAATACAAGGTAGTACAAGCACACCTCTTGGCCCAAAACAAATGATTAGCACATTATATAACCGACCGAACAACAAGCCGAGGCGTAAAAATCGTCCTAGTGACAAACATCCCTATAAGTTTCGTGCAGTCCTTATTCTTTTTGTAGGACTCATGAGCCTCGGTCCATTCTCAGCCGTTCATGGACAAGAGACTTCGCAGCCAGGCTCAATCCAATCCTACCTTGAGTCTGGGGAATTTGAATGGCTTGCCATGATTCAATTTCACGCCTATGCTACGCCCTATGAAAATGCTACATTTGCTTCGAATCAATTTAGGGTTGCCCAATCAAGGTTAGGACTCAAGGGGACTTTTGCCGATGGCTATGGATTTCAGCTTCAGTACAATGCTTCGGCAACTCCAGGGTTTCAAGGCATTAACATATACAAGACGTTTTGGCAAAACAAAGCTGAGTTGAGAGTTGGCAACATGAAAATGTTGCCCAATTTAGATTTCTTTCCAACACCTGATGAGGATGATTTTATTGGACGCAATATTGGCTCAAATTATTTCTTGGGTGGCCAAGATATTGGGATTCGAGGGAGAGTATCGCATGGCCCTATGAAACTTTGGCTTGGGATCTACAACGGAGAAGGGCGTTCAACAAATCAAGATGAGAAGTTCTTGGGTGTAGGGCGTTTTCAGGTCGAGGCGAAACGGTGGGGGGTAGACATGAAAGTGGGGACATTTGTCCAAGCGGGTTACAGCGATCAAGTGCGCATCGGTCTCAAACGAATGTTTTTGGTGGACGGATACCGCCAGTCTATCGGTGTGGATACGCGACTTGAATCCAAAAAATGGTTTCTGGCTGCTGAAGGGATCCGTTCACAGCTCGACTTGGTTGTGGACAAAGAGGTAGAGTTTACGTCTGGGTTTGTCACGCTGGGTTATACGCCGAGCGATATCAATACATTTGCTGTGCGATGGCAGCGGATGGATCGGACGTCAAGCGCGACGTTGAAGCAGGATGCAACCCTAGGATACAAGCGTGCGTTGAATGATGTGATTGCAGTCCAGGTGAATGTGATTGGCTACATGGACGCTGACTATCAATTCGAAGAGTCAGAGCTCAGACTCAACATTCAACTTGCTTTCTAAGTGCTTGACTTGCTCTTTAAGGCGCGAACGATCAGCCAGAGTCCGATGAGAACCGCAGGAATGCTCAGCAATTGACCCATACTAAGTGGCCAGTCGGTAGCAAAGGCTGCTTGACGCATTTTTGTAAACTCGAGCATAAATCGACCGCTAAACATGACGCTGAGGAAGGTTCCGAGTAGAAGCCCTTTGGGTGGTTTTTTGGCATATCGATGGAGAAGAAATAACAATACCGCCAGCACGACAAGACACCATAGAGCCTCATATAGCATCGTTGGGTGACGAGGCAACAGGTCACGTTGAGCAAAAACAATTGCCCAAGGCAAATCCGTTGGTTGCCCTAAGATTTCTGAATTGAAGAAATTACCCGTACGTATAAACATCCCAGCAATGGAGACCCCAATGACGATGCGATCTGCAAGTTGAAGAAAGGTGATCTTTTTGAGGCTTCTTGCATAAAACCACACGGCGAGCGGAATGGCAATCGCTGCACCGTGACTAGCCAATCCACCTCTCCAAATCTGCGGAATCAGTTCAGGGTTTGCTAAATAATAGTCTAGGTCATAAAAAATGACATGTCCCAAACGTGCACCCACAACCGTAGAGATTAACACAACCATGAGGAGGCGATCCAATTCTTGGGGGGATAGACCAATCCAGGTTAACTCACGAGAAGCCAACAAATACCCTGATATAAAAGCCAGAGCAAACATCAAGCCATACCATCTAGGTTCGATTGGGCCAATGGTAGAGAAACCTGGACCCTGTATGATCAAATCTAGTAACTGAATTCCAACAAAAAGAGCCACAAAGATGCCCCAGAATCCAAAAGGAATGGGTGACACCCCCTTTTTTTGCCATCGACTATGCAACCACTGAGCACCAAAAAAGCCACCAAGTAGCGCTAGCCATGAGATACTGAAGGGTAGGTCAATAGCTGGAATCGAGAATAGGATGGGTTGCCCATTCCATACAAACGCGGCAAAGACTGAAATTATAGAGTATAGACTCATGAGGACCAGTGATTTAGGGCCGCTTGTAATCTACGAAGTACAGTTTCTTTACCCAACAACGCGAGGCTCGGGGTAAGATCTGGACCAAATCCCGTACCTGAAATCGCCAATCGAGTGGGCAGCATCACCTTCCCCATACCCACACCTTGAGCTTCAGCTGTGTCATGGAGCCACGCTTTGTATTCTTCAGGTGTTAAATCGTCTTTTGGATGGGCTTGCAAGGTCTGCATTAACACCTCCACCATGCTTGAAGCGATCTCCCCAGCCTTTGCAAGTCCTTTTTCGTCATAGACTTGAGGATCCTCGAAGAAAAATGTCCCCATCTCAAAAAATTCATCCAACCGGGTAATGCGCTCTTTGAGCAAAGGGAGGAGTGCAAGAAGCCTTTCGGCTGTAACCCCTGTAAGCGAGTTAGTTTCAGGAAGCTCAAGCAATCTCTGGACCAACGCTTGGTCGGCCTGATTACGCAGATAATGCTCATTGTACCACATGAGTTTTTTGTAGTTAAATACAGCCCCTGCTTTACTCACTTTCTCGAGTGAAAAAAGGTCCACAAGTTCATCCATTGAGTGGATTTCTGAATCATCACCAGGGCTCCATCCCAAATAAGCCAGGAAATTGACCAAAGCCTGTGGCTCATAATGCCCATCGATGTAGTCCCGGGTGTTTACAGGGATTCCCTCTTGCTCAGCCTTTCGTTTGGACAGCTTTCCTCCACTAGGCGACATAATCAAAGGCAAATGGGCCATGGTAGGAGGCTCCCATCCAAGGTATTGGTACAACAACATATGCTTGGGTGCACTACTCAGCCATTCCTCTCCACGAATCACGTGGGTCACACCCATATCGTGATCATCCACAACATTAGCAAGGTGATAGGTTGGCATACCGTCGGACTTCATCAGCACCTGGTCATCCAATCCCTTGGTTTCAAAGGTGACGATGCCTCTTATGATGTCAGTAAACTGAACGGACTCACGACGCGGAACTTTGAGGCGAATCACATAGGGCTCACCCGTCTCAAGACGTTTTTGAACCTCTTCTGAGGGTAGCGTCAAGGAGTTTTTCATTGACTGACGTGTAATCGAATCATAGGAAGGCGAAGGGTTTCCCGATGCTTTGAGTCGCTCACGCATTGTCTCAATCTCCTCTGCTGTGTCGAATGCATAATAGGCGACATCGGCCTCTACTAGCTGCATTGCGGCGTCCATGTATCGCTGTTTGCGCTCACTTTGTCGATAAGGCCCCGCTTCTCCCCCATGGATAGGGCTTTCATCGATTTCAATCCCACACCACTCGAGTGATCTTATAATGTCTTCTTCGGCCCCTTCAACAAATCGAGCTTGATCGGTGTCCTCAATACGAAGGATAAAGGTCCCTCCATGATGCTTGGCATACAGATAATTATAGAGTGCCGTACGAAGCCCTCCAATATGTAGGAATCCCGTAGGAGAGGGGGCAAAACGGACGCGAACAGAGTTAGACATAGAAAGAATGATTTAGACTAAAATACA
Source organism: Bacteroidetes bacterium UBA1860 (assembly GCA_002338335.1). Taxonomy (GTDB): domain Bacteria; phylum Bacteroidota; class Rhodothermia; order Balneolales; family Balneolaceae; genus UBA8296. The sequence goes on along the minus strand of DDIC01000057.1, from coordinate 2,067 downwards.
GATTCTAGGGGAAGAAGATGTCGTGGATTGCTTGTAGACTCAAGGGAAGGGAAGAGTCAGAATTCTGCCCTGATTTAAATGCAGCCAAAGGGGGTAAATGAAGGTGCCAGCCATGTACATCGACATCAAGTTGAAGAGCATAGACTTCGCTCCATTTGCGGAGTTGAGACTGTCCATCTGGCGTTGCGTGCAAAAAAGTCAACACGGAGGAATCGTCGGCTTGATTTGTGACGGCCATGGCTACAGCTTTCCATTCTTTCACAAATGGGGTGTGCGCAGAAGAGTCACATTGGGCCCCAATGATCGTTCCTGGGTGATCTGGCTGGAATGTGTTTCGCACATGCACGGGAATGCTTTGTTCAACCACGGGCACTAGGGTTTGAGGGTGCAAGACTCGGGCACCCCCAAGTGCAAGATCCTCTGCCTCATCGTAGGTCAAGGTGGGGATATGCTTTGCATTGGGCACGATGCGAGGGTCCGTCGTCATGATGCCATTCACATCCGTAAATATGGTGACACGTTCAGCGTTGGAGGCCTCCGCAAGTAGGGTGGCGGTGAGATCAGACCCTTCAAACCCAAGAGTCGTGGGGGACCCTGACAAAGAGCGCCCCATAAATCCACCAAGCACGGGGACCGGAATCTCTCTTTTCGGTGGTTGCTCTTGAAGCGTTGCCCAAAACGAAGAGAGGGAGTGATGCTGTGTCATTGCATCCTTGATTTTGGCTCGATTTGGTTTTGCAGCACCAAAGCTTTCGTCTGTCTTAATGACCTCACGAGCATCTACCCACACCGAGGGTACACCCACATTCTCAAGAACCTTCTGAAATATCTGCGAAGTTGCACGCTCTCCAAGACTCAGTATAGCATCCCCATGGGCGGAACACACGGGGGAGGGGTGATTTAGGAGTTCTTTGGCCATCTGCATCGCTTCTTGGTGAAGTTTACTCAAAAGATGATCTACCCAGTCTTCGAGAGCAGTCCATTCCTCAGGTTGAATACATTCCAAGGCAATGAGTTTGTGCTTTGCCCAGATTTCGTTAAGTCCTTGCTCCACCTCGTCGAGTCTTCCTTGCGCGGCATGATGTACACATCCAACCAGAGCTCGTGTTGTTTTACCCACAGCAGAGACGACAACGATCAAGGGTTGATTATGATGACTCCTACGGATGTGATCGAATACGTGTTGCCACGCGTTTGATGATGCGAGTGAGGAACCTCCGAACTTTACTAGGGTATGTCTACGGAAGGAATGTATCACGCTAACGATAGCATCAGAGTTTTGGAGAAAAGAATATATTGAATCATCATTGAACGGTTTAAGGTCGCGCAAATTTGGCAAAAAAAGGTGAAAAATTAGAGAAAAAACTCACGCTAATGGACGTTTACGCCATTAGTACAGGTGCGATGTTTTCATCTGGGTTTTTCTTGCTTCCAGGGTTAGCAGCCTCTCAGACAGGCTCTTCCGTGTTCCTGGCATATCTACTAGCTGGATTTTTGATTTTACCCTCCATGTTTAGTGTTGCAGAGCTATCTACAGCGATGCCACGAGCCGGTGGCGCGTACTATTTTATTGACAGAAGCTTAGGACCCGTCATGGGAACCATTGGTGGGATGGGTTCATGGTTTGCCTTGATTTTTAAAAGTGCTTTTGCTTTGATTGGGATGGGGGCTTACATCGCCGTCTTTATTGACCTTCCCATTGTACCTGTGGCGGTAGTGTTAACGCTCATATTTGGTGTGCTCAACATCATTGGAGCCAAAGAATCCACAGGATTGCAACGCTTTTTGGTGGCTACGTTGATCACCATTATGATTTTTTACCTCGTACAGGGGCTTTTCAAAATCGCGAGCCTGGACCTTCAAGTGATCCTCAATGATCGATTTGATCCATTTTTCCAATTTGGATCTCATGGCTTTTTGTCGACCATTGGTCTGGTGTTTGTCTCCTATACCGGGCTTACGAAAGTTGCGAGTGTCTCTGAGGAGGTACAAAACCCCGATAGAAATATTCCCCTTGGGATGATTTTATCACTGATCACAGCTTCCATTGTATATGTAATTGGGGTT
>DDIC01000070.1 GCA_002338335.1 Bacteroidetes bacterium UBA1860 | reverse complement strand
CCCCTGACCCTTTATTTCACAAGGACGAACCCTATGGCTCACAACAATCAAAACCTCGTATTAGATTACTCAGAAACAGCTCAGTTCCTTGAGCTCCAAAATGAACTCAACAAAGATGGATCAAAGAGATCACTCTCTCAAGTCGTTGACTATGCTCTAAGGGCTGCTGTGGCTAACGCCAAGGCGGTTCCTAATGCGGACTTCAGGAATGATCCAACCCTCTTTGAGGATCCCCTTCAGAGGACAATCTAAGACATGTAGAAAGGACTAACTACGAGGGATAAAGGGATGCTAAAGGGTTACTTAAGTGATTACTTCGGCTACCCTTTGGCCCTATGCATACAACATCTCAACTAGACACAGAGATAGTAAAGGCCGTCGAAGGCATTTACACACCTGATACTGATGACCATCAGCGATTTCCCAGTGACCTGTCAGTCAAAGGAGATAGCTTTCAAGAAGTGGTTGATGAGGTGGGTAAAGACATTTCCTCGCCAAGACAGGCGAAGTACGCCGAAAGCCATAGAGATCATCTAGGTAACATCCTCCTTAATTTATCTAGAAGTATCGTCACTAGACGGTGGACGGTCTTCTTTGGTGACTCAAAATCGTATTCTAAAGGTGGATTGATGCACTCAGCAGGGTTTACAAGTCGATCCCGTACATCAGAAATTTTAGAGACTCTAGTTGCGTCGAAGATTATCGGTCGAGTTGATGGAGCAAAGTATCAAAAAAACCCTCACGGTAATCTCTATTACCCAAACCGTGAGCTCAGGGAAAAACTGTTCCGATATGGATTAGAAACCACTTCTGAGTCTTCCTTCGACAAGGTTCTCGTGAGAATTAACAAACCATCTAGAGGTTGGGGGAGCATTGACCTCACCACTGTTGATGACTATCACAAAATTGCTGAAATCAATGAATACGCTAAAGCTCAAACTTGGGCTTGCAAAGAGGCCATCACCCGTATCTTTAAGTATGACCCGTTCACTTCTGGTCGCCTCCATACTGAGTTTCAGAACCTTCCTGCTCGCTCTCATAAGATTCGGCAGAACACCCTTATAAACGGTGAACCTATCAAGGAAGTCGACTTCAACGCAAACCACCTTCGACTTTTCTTAGCCTTCAACAAAATGGATATCTACGGTGACGGGACTGATGCCTATCGTGAGATCGCAAATCTTGCCAGAGTTGATCGTCAGACTGTGAAGTCCTTCTTCACTGCCGCTTTAAACTGCGAGTCTTACGAAAGAGCTCGTTCAGGAGCAAAAGTTCCCGATAAATTTGCCAAGGGCATTATGGAAGCTTTTGAAAGACTGTATCCCAAAGCGCAAATCTTCAACGGTGAGCGACCCTTTGGACTCGTAGGGATGCAATTGGAAGGTGAAATTCTCCAGATTGCAATGAAGCAATTACGTCTCTTGGATGTCTTTGCCCTACCTATCCACGACGCAATAGCCGTGAACGAAACGAATTACGAACTTGCGAAATCAGCCATGGAAGACGCTTGGCATTACGTCATGCATCCATTCCATCCAACAGCAAAAACATTCGTCGGTTAGCTCAAAGATTGAACTATGGCGTGTTACTGATCTCAAACGGCCTTTCCAATCATCTCCAGACGGGCAACAACCACGTCATAGTTCAGATCAACATCCCTGCAGAAGGCCCTTAATGTCTTGTTACTTTTGGCAGTGTTACAGCGGGCACACACGAGAACCAAATTATACTCTTCACTGAGGCCACCCTTGCTGACGGGGTGTATGTGATCGACATGAGATCGCTCGAATGGAAGCTTTTCCTCACAGTAGGGGCATCTGCTGTAGGTGTTTAATTGGCCCGCCAGTCGTCGTTTAGCGGAGGCCTGTTTGGATCGTGCTGAAGCAACATCGGTAACGCTTTTGTCACGCCACAGGTCTACTACCACATCACTAACATTCTGCGATTCCCTCTGAGTCGGCTTGTTGCTAGATGAATCCTCAAGGCCCGTATTCCCATCTATAATCCATGTAAGCGTGCGTACGGCTTCTTCCTCAGACTCCCATGAGATTTGGATATCACTCTGATTCTCGAGGACATCAGCGACATCCTCTAATTGATCGACTGACAATTGTCTCAGGAAATATTCTGGGTCCAAGTCAACCTTGCACAGGCGGGTGATTAGGTCTGCTTTCGTTCCACCTACTTTGATCCCATAGTCTCTACAGCAATCTCTCAGAAATTCTGTGTAAAAAAACTTCAAAACAGGCCGTAGCAGAGTTTTTGCAGGCGGCGAATTCCCTTTAGATAGAGGCCTACCGGTCTCTTTAGATACAGCGAATCCGATGTTTTCAAGGTGCTTCACCATTTGCGGTTCTGATATCTGCTCTTTTTTCTTTTTCCTGCGAGCTTTCATTGCCGCTAGATTTTTTTCTTCACGGTTGATTCCTGATGCTAAGTCCCACATCCCGGCTCGTTTTGATTCGTACAGTGTTACGTGTTTGCTGAGCTTCTGTTCCTCTGCACTGACTTCGCCACCGCTCCGTCCACGCTCTCTGATGAGGTTATCCAAACGCTCACGCTTTTGCGTGTACAGAAGCCGATTCTTTTCTAACCACGCTGTCTCTTTCTCCGCAACTTCACGAAGCTGTTGAATCAGAGATTGCTTGCTTTTGATGTTGTGATCGCTCATGAGGCAATTCTGCCAAGATGACCTTTCAAAAGCACCCTTTTGCAAACCTGAGCAGAACCCGTAACAACGATAAAAAACGCAGAGGGGCCCCGGCGGGGCTTTAACTCGCGAAAAAGTCCACAATTAGAGATTTTTGAGATCGGTCATTCAATGAAGCATAACCATGAGGTACTGTAAAAACGATGTGGCCTTTGGAGAACTATGTGTCAAATCGTAATTCGGCATTGGACATCATTAAACAAATAGCGCTTTTGGGTCTTGGTTCCGTCTGGTCGATCACCTTAATGGCTTCCGAATCTGAGACCTACATAGAGGCAGAGCATTATTACTACGAAGAACCAGGGTTGATGGACAAGGAGTCTGCACCGCTGTTTGTTAACGTAGGTACTAGGTCATATGAAACCCTTGAGAACGAAACTACGGCACTATTTTATAATTTGAGGCTAGGCTATGGACTGACCGACTACAAAGGCTCAGGCACGACATCCGGTGATCCCACCTATCGTTTCCAAGGTGAAGTGGGGCTGATCAGTCCACATGGGAACATAAGGATATTCGGTGGATTTGGTTATCGCTGGTTGTACGACGACTGGGGCGGCAAAGTATCCTCAACTGGGGCATATGCCTACGATCGTCAGTCAAGATACTGGTATCTACCATTGGGAATCGTTATACCAAACAGCAACAGTGGTGGTTGGAGATTTCAGTACAATTATTTTATCGAAGGGGAGCAAACATCGTACCTAACGAATGTCCCCGGATATCTCAATGATATCGTCAACACCCAAGATTCGGGCAGTGGATTCGAGGTCGAATACAAGTTCGACAATTCTTGGGCGATTTATCTTCGCTCTTGGAATATTGATGATTCAAACCTTCAGGTGATTCGAACTACCTCTGGAAATGGCTTTGGTTACGAGCCCAAAAATGAAACTGTTGAATTTGGCTTGACCGTCTTTTTTGACTAGGTAGATTGAGCGCCTTCAGATCCACGATTTTGATACAGCTACGGCTAGCGCATTTTTGCAAACCTGAGCAGAACCAGTAACAACGATAAAAGATACAGAGGGGCCCCGGTGAGTTGCTTAGGGGTGGCCCACATAAATTAGGGACAAAAGTAGGGACATACGTCGTTTATTAAGGACAAAAGAAGTGACCGCATATGCTCAATGGCCTATAATCATTGAAAAATTGGGATCTAAATCCTAGCTTGCTAAATGTATTGGTGCCTCTCCTGGGCACCAGTACTCGGCCGCATGATTTTGGCCGTGTATAAGCCCAGCAGACAGCCGTAGATCATTCCCTAACCATGACAACCAAACCGCGATGGACAGCGTACAGCTTTTAAAGCTACTTTGGGCACCGATCCCTGAATACAGGATCAGCCAACGATGCTGCAACCTTTGGAAATGTGATGAACGAAGACCAAGAAGAACTATTTGGACAGTACGTTGCTGAATTTGCGTTAGCACATGATTTGAAACTTGACGACGACGACATCCTGAAGGTAGTGGACCTTTTTGATGAATGCACTGAACGCTGGAAAACTGATGTCAGCGTATCAATCGCAAACATGGCAAGTGATCTGGGCTTTACAGAAAAAGATGAACACATCATGGAGATGGTTTCATTTGTATGGAAGCGAATGTACTCAAACTAGTCTCGGTGCTTGTCAGAAATTCCCTCGACCTAACCAT
>DDIC01000034.1:13639-30949 GCA_002338335.1 Bacteroidetes bacterium UBA1860 | reverse complement strand
CCACCGGCAAGGTTAACCTCTAGAACCTGTGGCAATGCCTCAATCTCGTCTTGAAGGTCTTCTGCCACTTTTTTAAGCTCATCAAGCCCATATTCACCCGATATGTTCACCTGCATAATGGGGAATTGAGATAGGTTAATCTCATCCACTACAGGCTCCTCCACATCGCCAGGGAGTTCTGATTTGGCGAGATCCACCTTTTCACGCACCTTGAGTAGGGCCTCATCGATATTGACATCCGAATTGAATTCCAGAAGAATGCTAGAATAGCCCTCCGCAGACGTGGATGTCATTTCCTTGATCTCAGAAATATTGGCTAGTTCATCTTCAAGCACATTGGTAACCAAGGTCTCAACATCCTCAGGGGCCACACCAGGATAGGCTGCTCGAACCACAATATTGGGAATAGTGATATCGGGCTGAGCCTCTTTGGGTAGTGACAAATAAGAGGACAATCCCCCGATAATAAAAATCACACACAGGACCAGAACGCTAATGGGATTCTTAAGCGACAGATTGGTCAGAGGGAATTCACGACCTTGAAATTCAGATGGATTTTGTGAAGGTGACTTGGTGTTCATGGATTTGGTAGACATGGGTGTGCGTTCAAGCTCTGCATGGGTAGTTCAACGTGTACCGTTCAGCGTCTTTAGTTTAACGTCTGTGAGAGTGTGGCCTCAGCGGCAGCGGCTCCTGAACCATTGGAGGATGACGTGGATGTTCGAATCTGTAGCCGTGTGCCATCTTGGAGATAAGACGAGCCGTTGGTGATGAACTGGTCTCCAGGATTCAACCCCGATAATATCACCGTTTGGCTTTTGTACACAGGTCCATGGTCAATCTCAACCTCTCTAGAAATTGGGTTACCCTGCGGGTCTTCTCCAACGATGTAGGCAACCATACGGCCTTGTTTGCTAAAGACAAACTCCTCACCCACCACAATCGAGTTGGGCATGTCATCCAGCACAACTTCCACATCCGCTACCATGTCTATTTTGATAATCTCATTTGGATTCGGAAACCCTACCTCTACCTCAAAACTGCGGGACTGTGGATCAATCGTCGAACCAACAAACTGGATGACACCCTCTACTTGCAAGTCCTCTCGCTGGTTAAACTGCAGCCTAACAGGATCGCCTTCTGCCAAAATGCCTACATAACGAGATGGGATACCAACCGTAACGTAGAGTTCTGTTGTGCTCACGACTCTTGCAACGGGCGTACCAGGTGAGAGTAGCTCGCCTGGATCGGCAAACGTTTGTTCAAGGGTTCCCACAAAAGGTGCTTTTAGCACTGTGTTATCCAATGATACGCGTAAAGACGCCAATGCTGCAGCCTGCTGTTCATAGGCTAATTCGGCATTATCAAGATCGCTTTGAGACCCAACCCCTTTGTCAAATAGATCTTTTTGACGGTCATACTGGAGCTTAGACTGGCGCACCATTGCTTCCATTCGGCGAACTTCTTGCTTGAGTGTGGCATCATCTATTTTAGCAATCACCTGACCTTCTTCCACACGCTCTCCCTTTGAGACAGTATAACGAAGAAGTCGACCTTGCACCTCAGAAGACAGGATTGCGTCTTTGTCTGACGTCGCGGTCCCCACTTGTTTGAGATAGCTTCGAAACAATTCCGGTTGTAGAATTTCTGTATCGACGGTTACTCGTCGCACGAGCTCTTCCGGGGCCTCCATGGCTTCGGGAGGTCCACATTGAGTGAGCAGAAAGGTGCTCAAAAAAAGGATGGAGAGAGTGGAAAGTTGTTTCATAAAATTATGGATTTAAAGAAGTCTGAATCGAAAGGTTTTCGGTGAATGGGACACTGCCAATGGCATAATCAAAAGACGCTTTGGCATTGAGATAATCATGGGCTAGCTGAACAACGTTGAACTCAGCCTCTTGAAGTTGCAGTTCCGCTTCAGTGAGCTCAAGCTGAGAGCCATTACCTGAATCAAGACGGAGTTTTGCACGATCAAAACCCTCCTGAGCTTGCTTCAAGGCCATTTGACGCGCATCATAGCTCAAGAAAAGGCGAGTGAATTCGTCCTGAAGCGTTGCAATCTCCTGAGCTGCTGATACTTCGGCTTGCTCTAAATCGGTCTCAAATGTCTGTAGCTCTATAGAGGCTCTCGAGACACTTGCTATGCGCTCGGACCCTTGGAAAATGGGTAATGACACCGCCAATCCAACAGTTTGGAAACGAATAGCATTCTCAAAAACTACGGGAGTCCCTGGTTGAGCAGATGACCACTGCAGGTTGTAGACCGCACTAATAGATGGGAGGTACTCACTCTTGGTAGCGATAAGTTGTTTCTGTCGAAGCGCCACCTGGCTCTCTAGAAACTGAATGTCAGCCCTCTGATCAACCACATCTTGCGGATTCAATAATTTTTGAGCCGAATGTCCATTTGCTTGATCAATTCGACCCAGATGTTCATTGCTAGGAGTTGGCTGGGCTGTTGTCGAAATCACAAATGACGTCAGGTCTCCCACAATCTCGAGTGAGGTGCCCACAGGAAGACCAAGAATTTGCACTAAACCTCTAAGGGCTTGTTTGTATCCGTTTTGAGCCTCAATCAATGAGGGGCGTTGATTCGCCAGCTGCACCTCAATTTGGAGCACACTGTAATCATCGATCAGGCCTGCATCCCGACGCACCTTGGTCTCCTCAAGCACACGCTCAAGTCTTGCTAACGACGTTTCCAAAAGCTCCACACGCTCTTTGGCAAGCAGCGCTTGATGATACGCTTGGCGGGTCTGCGTGATCATTTGTTGCGATGTAAGCACAAAGTTTTGAGACTGTGCGAGTTTGTATAATCTTGATGTACTCAGGCCTATAATGGCTTGGCCTCGAAATATAGTTTGCGAAACAGTCAGCCCACCCTGCCAATTATTATCGGTCCCAAACTGTACCGGGACTAATTCGCCAGCAGGCGCCGAAGGGTCAAATACTTGGGCAGGGATGAAATTCACTGGGATTTCAATGTTACGCGTGTAGTTTGCACTGGCACTCAAATCTGGAAGTACCTCAGACCATGCATTCAGTACCTGTGCATCCCCATCTTTGACCCCCAAAGCTGCCTTCCGAATTTCTCGGTTGCTCGCCAATGCCGTCTGGATTGCTTGTTCAAGCGTCATGGTGAGGGTTTCGGATTGCGCGGAGGTCGAAATGTTTTGGCTAGAGGATCCATTCTGCGCTTGGACACCTGTGAATGGGCCAAATGACAATAATGCCAGGAATGCCGACAGTGCCAAGCAATGAACTGCCTTTGTTGGTGTAAACATTGGGTTTCGTTGAGATAATATTAGACTTTTTTGACCCATGGTCATGACCTCTACTCAGTTACTGTAGGTTTTATTCCATGCAAAACAACTTGCATAAATTGTTTCATCGCCTCTTCAGCTGTCATATCATGGATTAAAGAGTGATTGAACATCTCTTGCTTTGGAGATTGAAATAGATCCAACATCCCTTTGGAAGCAGCAAAAATCATAAGGCCTAGTTGTTCAGGCTTGATATCTGCGCGAACCGTACCATCCGATATCCCTATTTGAGCAGCGCGAATCACATAGGATAAGGCATTATCCACCTCTGCTTTGCACCTATGTACTGTTTCAGTTACCTCTACCCCGTTCCTGGCAACTATATTTTGGTATACATATAGACTAGGCAAATAGAGAGGATTTTTCTTTGCATACTCCAAGCGTTGATGCCCAAAGGTTTGAAGCATTTCTAAACCTGTGAGTGAGTGCGTTAGAATAAGGCTGAACACTTGATTCAAGTCCCGACAAAACCCAAGCGCAATATTCACGATAATATCGTCCTTACTATCAAACTCTAAGTACAAGGCTCCCTTGGAAATACCTGCTTTTTGGGCAATTTGATTCATAGACACATTTTCTATGGAATGTGCCTCAAAAAGCTCCGTAGCAGAGTCAAGAATCAGCTCCTTGCGCTGGTAAGCCTTGGTACTTATGGACATTTGAATTGATCTAGTGTTGAACAAGCGAAATTTTCGACTCAATAATACGAGTTTATGACCGACGGTCATAATCTGAGAACTAACGCAATACCCGCGGGATTCCGTTCGTTTTGGGGGTCGTGGGAAACAATCGAGCAGTTTGTTTTATTTAGACTGTCGTAGCGTGTATCTTTTATGAAGTTTGGAACGCACAAACCATGTATGTCGCAAGAGGTTAAACAACTTACGAGAGAAGAGATCACATCAGTCAGAAAAAGCTGGGCTCAATCGTCATTTATCGCATGTTTTGTTGTGCTGAGCACCCTTTTCACAGTAGCCTCCTATGGGCAGGATATTCCCATCCCGAATCAAAATAATGGACAGCAAAATCAACGTCCGTTACCTAATATTTCGATTTCAAATCCACTGAATCTTGCTTCAAGAAGCATCAGCGTGCACGTTACAGGAGATGTGCCCTTAACTGGTGTAATCAAGGTACCAGTAGGTGCACGAGTGGACGAAGTGTTGTTCGGGTTTGATATCCTAAACAAGCAGCAAGCCCTTGAACAAAATCGAATCGACTTTAGAAATATCCTCGTATTCACGCAAAATGGAGATACGCTTTATAGTGACTTGCTGGCATACAATTATGGTGGAGATTTATCCCAAAATGTGATTATAAATGACGGAGATGTGATTCATGTTCGTCAAACAAATCCAAGATTTGATCGGGTAAGCATCTCAGGCGAGGTGACTCGAGACCTAGACCTCCCTTTCAAGGAGGAAGAAACGTTTGGTGAACTCTTACAGATTGCAGGAGGATTCACTGGTTACGCCTGGACGGATGAAATTACCGTCTTTTCTACTGAGCGAAAGGTGCTAACACTATCCTCAGCCCTTTCATACGTAGTCCAGCCAAATGATCGGTTCGTCATCCGTAAAGATGAATCGAAACGACCCGAGAGCAGCATTGTTCTTTCGGGTGAGGTTCTGCAGCCAGGCATTTACCCAATCCTAGAAGACGAGACTCTACTGCAAGATATTTTGCTTGAAGCGGGGGGGTATACAAAAAATCCCTCCAATCTTTCGATCATCGTTCACCGCAAGGATGACGACTCCAAGCGTGAGCAATCTAGACAGGGTGAGGATGAGCTGATGCGATTCCAGACGGACTTACTACGTCAGTCACGAACACTACGCGTGACTCCTGACCAGTTACGCATGTCTGACCAGTATTTAGAAAACTTCCAGCTCTTCTTCGATGAATTGGATATGGAGCAGACCTTTATGTATTTGCAACCAGAGGATATACAATCTGAGGTCATTACTCTGGCAGACCAAGATAGTATTGAGGTTCGATATACACCGAGTCACATCCGCTTAATGGGACAAGTTAGCAAAAGTGGATTTTATCCATTAGAAGAAGGGAAATCCATAGATGAGTATATTGCAGAGGCTGGAGGGCTTGGACCTGCAGCTGATGAAAATGGTGTCTATGTGATTAAAAATATCTCTTATGCATGGGTGCCAGCTGAGGAAGCAATACTTGAACCTGGAGATCTTCTCTTTGTTGACCGTGACCCTATAACTACATATGAAGTGGATCAAAAGCTTGAAATTCAGCGACTTGAGGCTCAACTAGAGCGACAAGAATCCCGTTTTCGAACAGTCATTTCTACGGTGAACGCACTGGTAAGTGTGGTTCTTCTGCTGACACGACTCTAAGATAGATCTTGAAGAGGATTTTATACATCAGTCAGTATTATCCTCCCGAAGTTGGGGCAGGGGCCGTTAGAGCCGAGGTGATGGCACAGGCTTTGTCAGCAGCAGGCTACGAGGTCCAGGTCTTAGCAGAACGTCCCAATTACCCTCTTGGACAGCCTTATCCTGGCTATAAAAATCACTCCTATATCGAAGAAACCTACCAGGGTGTGCCTGTAACAAGGACGTGGGTTGCTATGAACAGACGTCGTAATCTGTGGGAGCAGATGGTCTTTTATCTCACTTTTATGGTGAGTTCACTATTTACGGTATTACAATCCACTCAAAGATACGACCTTGTAATTGCCACCTCCCCCCCAATTTTTGGAGCCATTTCTGGTGCATTGTTGAGTCAATGGTTTGGGTGCCCTTTTGTTCTAGAAGTGCGTGATCTTTGGCCTGATTCAGCTGTAAAAAAAGAGCTGTATTCGCATGACTCATGGTTCATTCGGCTTGGGAGACAAGTTGAAGCATGGCTTTACCGCAGAGCAGACCATGTGATAGCTGTCACCGATGCAGCCGAAACCATCATTCAATCGAAAAGTGGACATCGCAGAACGAGTATCATTTGGAATGGAGTCAATACGGAGTTGTTCAAAGAAATCCCCTCGGATCTATGGCCTGAGGATGCCAAGAAACGTGAGGGTACATTTCGTGTCGGATATGTTGGATCCTTGGGTCAAATTCATGACATAGAGTCCTTTATTCGCGCTGCTAAAGCTGTGGAGCATGACTCAAATATTGAGTTTATGATTGTGGGCGATGGCGGTCAACAAGATCAACTACAAAACCTATTAGAGACAATTCAACCTCAAAATGTGAATTGGGTCGGGTTAAAACCACACGAGGAAGTGCCCTCGTTTATGTCAAGCTTTGACTTGGCCGTAAATCCAATTCACGATTCAGAAGCATTCCGCTCTATAATCACAGTTAAGTTTTATGAATACCTCGCTTGTGAGGTCCCTGTGATTTGTCTCGCAAGTGGCGTGCAAGAGAGACTAGCCAATACCTCTGGAGCTGCCATTACTCACCCACCGGGTGATTGGAAGTCGTTGGCAGCTGATATTTTGAGGCTGAAAAACAATCCAAATGACCTTAAGGAGCTTCAATCACCTGCTCGGACATTTGTTGAAAGAAATTACTCTAGGAGCTCTCAAGCTGCTCAGATGGTCGATTTTGTGGACTCACTGGATCTGTAACCATTGATTCCAGTCGGTGAATTTTCACATAGGCAAGCATGGAACCCAGAACGACCATGAGCGGTGCATTCGTAAGGAATCGCGGCAGGAATTGGTGAAACACAAAATAGGCGATAAAGGTCCCAATCAGCGTGAGTCCGAGCACATGTCCCCATGATCCCGTCTTGAGTGTATCGTGCTTCATAGCCTGCCAAGACATTCGACCCATGGCCAAGATTATTCCATGAAAAAGGAGAAAACCTGCAAGGCCAAGCTCTGCCAGCATCTGGTAGGAAATATTATGTGGTTCATTCACATAAGTAATACTGTATAGATCATATCGCCTGGCAAATTCGTAAGAAAAATCTCGATAGCCCACTCCGAATCCCCATGAATCGGCAAACATTTCAAGAGCGGCTTTTCCAAGGAGGAGTCGAATCGAACTCGATGCATCGCTAGATATATCTAGCAAACTTAATGCCCGATCAGCCACCGAAAAGAAGATTACCTGAACTTGTGGGATCGTGAGAAGTGCAAGAACAGAAACCCCAACGCCAAGCCAAACAAAGCGGAAATTTTTGAGTTGCCATATAATGAAACCTACAAGCACAACAACAGCAACCCAGCTACTTCGAGAATAGGTAGACAGGATCCCAGCCAGCAAAATGAGAAGCGATCCGACGGCGAGGACTCTTTGCCATGCAGCCATCGAACGGCTATGCAGAAGTGCCGTGGTAAAGGCTATGCCTACCATTAAAGAGGAGGCAAAAATATTTGGATCCGCGTCGGTAATGGCAGCACGACTAGCTACACCAATCCCTCGAAGTTGGATATTAATGGCTGCCTGTTCAGGGTTTAAAATCGTAAACACGGCTGCATAGCCGGCAAGTGCTGTCACTAAAGCTGTGATCGAGATTAACAAGATTGCAAGCTGTCTCTTTGTTTGAAGGACCTGATACAGATAGAAGACAAACAAAAAATTGAGAGATACCCGCAGCAGACGAAGTAAACCATCTTCCACATTTGTACTAAACAACATAGAAAGACACGCCAATGCGACCCAAGCTGCTACGGGCCACTCAATCCCCAAAAGAGTCAGTCGATTCGCTGTAATGGATCGGTGAATGCTCCACAACCCTATCGCTAGGACAAACATGATTTGAAATGGCGTAATAGGTAGTGCAAGCTCAAATACTTCGGCAAAAATACCCCCCAAAAAGGCAGATAAACATAGAGGAAGGGCAACCCAAAAAGGGTCCTCAATCGATTTTAGTCCCCAAAATAAGCCTGCTGGAAGGGCAATCAACAACAAAATTGCCACAATTGGATCAAATCGTGTCAACAATGGGAGTAAGGCCATAAGAAAGGCAACTCCAACAACTAGAGAGGATCCTATGCGACGGGAAAGGGTCACGACTTTTGAAAGACCGACATCAACTCTTGATACTTTTGATAAGCCTCACTTTGTTCTCCTTGCTTACCCTTTCTGATAAAGTCTGCAAAAGACACACTAAAAAATGCAGCAAACAATCCAAAGAAAAATCCAGCGATGACAATAAACGCACGCTTCGGTTTCTCCTTGTATGTTGGCAAGTTGGGTTGGTCAATAAGTTCTAATCCTGAATTAGACTCCATCACCATCATTTTTTGTTGTTCATACTGAGGCAGAAGCACCTTATAGATCTCTTGCTGAACAGTGGCCTCTCTGAACAACCTAAGATACTCAGCTGCAAGTGTAGGCATATCTTCTAACGCTGGAAACACATCAAGTGTGGCATCTGTAAATACTTCGTCAGGTGAACGTGTAGCATTGACTGGATCTACGATGAGTGAGTTATAGGTCTTCTCAAGTTGTCGTTTGCGCTCAAGCAGCTCTGTAACCTCTCCTGAGGAAGCGCTCAAAAGAGATTGTGCGACTCCTATTTCAACATCTAGTGCTGTCATTTGAGCTTTCACCTGAGCAGCATTGCCAATGAGTGCCGCCGTTTGAGTCTGAGGCTCCAAAATACCATAGGTCTTCTGAAAATCGACCAGCTCTTGAGTAGCTGTCTCCAGGTCGGTTAAGTTCTGTTGATAACGAGCCTCATAGGCTGTGAGTATGCGTTGAGCATTGCGTTGATTTATCTCCACCATTCGATCGTCTAGTTCTTCTAGATAGAACTCGACCATCTCTTTGGCTCGTTGTGGATCTCGGTCAAGAACAGAGACAGAGACAGATACAATAGGATTGAATCCAATTCCTGCTTCGCGTATTTCTTCGATAATCGTGTTCTCTTCAAGTTTGAGACGAAGCTCTTCTTGAATCTCTTTTTCATATACAGAAGCCAAGTCAAACTCCTCAATCACGGTATCGAGCATCGTTCTGCTTCGCAAAATAATGGTTGATTGCTCTGTATTTACTTTCTCACCGCCGGAAGGGAGGTTTGTAAAGCTGCTGATTAACCCTCCAAGTGATCCACTAACTGAGCTGTCATATTGTACATACTTTGCCGTGGACATGTATGTTTTGGGCCAAAGTAGCGCAATACCAAGGCTGATAAGCGTGATGACGGTTAAAATGCCAAGAAAACGGCCTCTGTAGCGGGCTATGACAATGAAAATGTCTATAAACATACTGTGCCTATGGGTTTGTGGTTAGGCTCAATCCTGTAAAGATAATGGCTTTTTTCAGAAACTCTGGCTTTGAGTCCATTTGCTATGTTTTAAGGTTAACGTCGACACATCTATATTCTAGCTATACCTTCCGTAGCTTTACGCATGGCATTTTCTTTCTCGGCATCCAACTCAGCACTTAAGCAGGTACGTTCACTCACTCTTGGAACGTCTGTTGCTCAATTGTTAGTGCTCGTTTCAAGTCCCTTCATATCAAGGTTGTACACCCCTGAAGAATTTGCGATTTACGGCTTATTTGCCTCGGTCGTACTGGTGGGGTCTATTTTAATAACAGGTGGTTACGATGCAGCTATTCCACTCCCAAAGAAGGAGGGTGTTGCAGCCTCACTACTACGAAGTGTTCTTATCATGGCGCTAGGATGGGCCGTGCTGGGCACGATCATCATCGCTAGCGTTGGTAACGAACTCAACCAAGTGTGGTTATGGCTACCTCTTGCCTTAGGGCTTCACGCGGCCATGCAAGGATGGACGCAATGGACCCTTCGAACAGAGCAGATTCATAGACAAGCCTGGTCCAAAGTAGCGATGTCAGGAGCTTTGGTTGGGACTCAACTTCTTGCAGGGCGGGGCGGTTTTGGATCATTTGGGCTCATTGGAGGGTATATTTTGGGTCGTGTCATGTCGATTTCTATCCAGAAAACATCACTTTTGGATCATGAAAGCGGAAACACGTTTTCATTGCAATCCATGAACCTTAGCATACAGTCACAATGGAGTGCGCTGAAGGAATACATTCAGCAGCCTTTATTTGTGATGCCATCAAGTTTGCTAAGCATGGGGGCGAAAGAGATTCCCATCTTTTTGATCGCAGCATGGTTCAGTCAGGAACTCCTCGGTCAATATAGCTTTGCTTATAGAATTTTGGCTGCCCCTGCAACATTACTAGCTATGAGTCTAGGCGCTATATTTACTCAAAGGGCAGCCAAAAGGGTGCAACAACAACTATCTCTTGGCCCGTGGATTCGAAGACTTTGGTTGGGCCTTGCAGCCAGCGCCCTTATCCCATTCACTATCATTGGACTATTTGGTCAACCCCTGTTTGTTTGGACCTTTGGTGAACCTTGGGCTATGGCAGGCGAGTTATCTCAATGGCTTGCGTTGATGTTGTTTTTGCAATTTGTCACGTTACCAACCTCAAGAATTTTGATGGTTATCGGCGCAGCAAAGTGGCAACCCCTTGCTTCTGGCCTTGATATGTTTGTTCGTGTACTCGCGCTTTGGTTTGGGTATACTCAAGGAAGTTTATTTGCAGGCGCAGGGTTTATTGGGGCAATTCAAACCATGGTCATGACTCAAGCAGTTGTTCAAATAGGGATGCTTTTCCTCATTTGGGTTCAAACAAGAATCTATGATAATCGAGTAAAACAGGAAGTTGTTAGCACATAATATGAGTCCGTCACTTTGAAGCTTGTTATTCTAAATCATCGCTTTCCAACACAAAGGGATCCATTTGCGCAGACCTTTATCAAGGATCATGTGGATATGATGGTGCGTGAAACAGCCATAGATGTATCACTTGTTGTTCCAAGAGTATATTCAGCACCTGGATCTCGACGTTGGGCTAGAGATCATAGTCCTTTACTGACAAACGTCTCTTTGGCACGGCCCTTCTACCTATCCATCCCTAAAATGGGCCTTCCAGCCCATAATGGTGATGCTTTTGGTCGAGCTGCCCTTGCGGCCGCAAAATCCTTTGGGGGGCCTGCTGACACCGTGATCCATGCCCATATGTTGTATCCTGCTGGCTTTGGGCTGCACGTATTTGCAAAACATGGGTATAAAACGGTGCTTAGTATCCACGGCTCCGACTGGTTTCATGCCTCTCGGTATCCATCTTTGACAGCCAAGGCTTGTACGTCCGCTGACATCATCCTGACGAGTAGTGAATCCCTTGCCGGTGAGGTCAATGGTTGGGCTAAAACCCATGGCCTTGGTCGACTGAATGTTTTACCAGTAATGAACGCGATTGATACAGAGCTTTTTAAACCCGAAGAGATCAACCAAAAGGCCAAAAAACTGCTTGGATGGAACCCGACGGAATCCCATGTTTTATTCGTTGGAAGACCCCATCCCGTTAAAGGACTGGATATTTTATTAAATGCTCTCGCCCTGTGGCCAAAAAGTGACCCTCCATTCCCAAACATTCATTTCGTGGGGGTTGGGGATGGGAGCAAAGCACACCATGACCTGTGGCGCCAAGCACAAAAGGTCTTACCTCCTGAACAACGCTCTAAAATCCATATGGAACCACCCGTCGCTCGAGAAGACCTTGTCCCATATTACCAAGCAGCAGATTTGTATGTGTTACCGAGCCGATCGGAGGGGTTTAATGTTTCACTTTTGGAAGCAGCCGCGTGTCAGTGCGCAATCGTCGCAACAGATGTAGGAGGTAATCGAACCATCGCAGGCCTCCAGGGAAATCAGTGCGTAGAACCAGAAAATGCACCTGCCCTTCAACAGGTCCTGATAAAAGCACTTCAATCGCCTAAAGATCATGGGGAGGCCATACGCAAAGAGATTATGGATCAATACTCCTTTGCCGCCATGGCAAAAAGATTGATCTCTACTTATGAATCTCTTTGAAGTAGAGTTGTCTTGAGCGTGGGTATGCTTTTGAAAAGCAAGATAAAGGACAATGGAAAAGGCTTTACGACCCTTTCATCCCTTTGCGTATCCATGATTTATATGCTTCCACACCTATGAGCTGTCCTAGCTTAATTCGCATAAGAATCGCTCCATACTTGAGGGTCATCTTAATCCACAAACTCACCCCTCCTACCTCATAAAAACGTCCATAATGTCGTCTGTAGAGCATCGCTGATCCCTTATATTTCTTTGAAAGATTCAGGCTAATCGATTCCTTAGACGCATATAGTCGACTTAGAATGTGAGGTACATAACCTAAATCCCCATTTTTTGCCAATCGAATCAGCAAATCATACTCTTGGGATGATGGTAGCTCTTCATCAAAACCGCCTGCATCCAAGAGTAGACTCCTTTTGTATAAAACAGCCATCGTCCCAGTATTCGCGAATCCTTTCAAGAATGAGGTGTATGAGGGATAGTGCTGAGCATTTCGGATGACCAACCTCTCCCCAAAACGTTCGTCTTCAACGTCATGCGTCACGCCAAAGATGGACTCATCCGAAGATGCAAGAAACTCCACTTGCCGAGCAATCTTTTCAGGAAATAGCTCGTCATCATCATCCAAAAAACAGATGTAATCCCCCCGGGATTCATGAAGCCCACGGTTGCGGGCGGTAGGTGCACCAACGTTCTTTTCCTGTCGATACCATCGTATAGCCGGGTGATGTTGAATCGTTTCCGAAACCGATTCACGCGCCGGCGGATTGGATGCATCATCTACCACAAGGATTTCGAGTGGCTCGTAGGTCTGTTTTAGACAGGACTCGATAGCTCGTTGCAGAGAGAAAACCCGATTATGGGTAGGAATAAGTATCGATACGAGCGGGCCTCCCTTCACCTCCCCCATGCTCACTTCGACGTTTGACCCGACGCGACTCCACGACTGCTTGCGTCACTCTCCGAAGACCCACTCAGCAAATACAGCACAGCCATTCGGACCGCCACGCCGTTTGTGACCTGATCCAGAATAAATGCTCGATCACTATCTGCAACAGCATCCTGAAGCTCTACACCCCGATTAATAGGCCCAGGATGCATAATTTTGAGGTCTGGAAACATGTCTAGATGCTCCATCTTAATGCCATATTCCTGATGGTACTCTCCCAGACTTGGAATTCGCCCAGGCACGTCGGCTTGACGCTCCATTTGAATTCGCAATGCAATGGCTACATCCGCCCACCCCAGCGCCTCCTCCAAATGGTAACTCACGTGAGCGCCCAAGGTTTCTGGGTAGAGTGGCATGAGAGTGGATGGCCCACAAATCAACACTTCTGCTCCCATTTTTTGAAGCCCGATGATATCCGACCGTACCACACGGCTGTGGGCTATGTCCCCGATAATGGCCACTTTTAACCCTTCGAGTGAACCCATTTTCTGTTGCAGCGTAAACATGTCAAGCAATGCCTGCGTCGGGTGCTCATGGGCACCGTCACCCGCGTTCAAAATGGCTGAATCCACACATCGAGTAAGATAATGTGGGACCCCAGGGCTCTTGTGACGAACGACCACCATATCCATTTTCATGGAATCAATATTCTGAATGGTATCACGCAACGATTCACCCTTGGAAACGCTTGAAGCCGAGGCCGAAAAATTCACGACATCGGCACCCATGCGTCGTTGCGCGAGCTCAAACGACATCCGCGTTCGGGTGCTGTTCTCGTAAAAAAGGTTGACAATCGTTTTATCGCGAAGTGTAGGAATCTTTGGGACCGGGCGGTCCAAGACTTCGCGAAATCGCTCTGACTGATTTAGCACATAGGCTATATCATCTCGGCTATAATCGGCCAATCCAAGTAGGTGTTTTTGTGAAAACTGATACTCTTTTGGTACCGCAATCATACCTCCCCTCCATCGCTTGTCATTTCCACAACATCTACGGCATCCTCGCTATCCATTTCTAGGACTCGGACTCGTACTTCTTCATTCTCTTTTGTTGGAACTACAACGCCTACAAAGTCTGGTGCAATGGGCAGTTCACGGTGTCCACGGTCCACCATACAGCAAAATTTAATGCTCCGTGGGCGTCCATAATCCAAAATTGCACTCATGGCTGAGCGGACCGTTCTTCCGGTAAACAAGACATCATCTACCAACACGATGTCCCTGTCATACAAATCAAATGGGATATCCGTCACTTTGACTTCAGGCATTTTGAGCTTGGTTCTGAAGTCGTCGCGGTAAAATGTGATATCTAGGACGCCGAAGTCTAGATGCATGCCAGACGCTTTTTTGGCAGCTGCTTGAATACGCTTGGCTAGGAAGACACCGCGAGATTGCATGCCAATTAGAGCTGGGTACGGTGCCGAATCGTAGTTTTCCAATATCTGCATGGCAAACCTTTCATAGGTTTGGTTCATCGCGTTCTGGGTCATGATTCGGCGGCTCATACTTAGAAATTTAGCGAAATCTTCAGCTAAAACCTTTTATCTTTCGCCCATTACAAAACGGCAATCTTTTCTCAAATATTTATGAATATCCACGAATATCAAGCCAAAGCACTCCTTGCTGAGCATGGAGTTGCAGTTCCAGCCGGAAAAGCCGCAACTACGACAGAAGAGGCGACCAAGATTGCCAAGGAGATCTTCGATGGGGGATCAGGCCTTGTTGTCGTCAAAGCACAAATTCACGCCGGTGGACGTGGTAAAGGGAAAACTAAAAAAAGCGGGGCCAAAGGTGTGATTCTTTGTAAGTCGGTCGAAGAAGCAACGGCTGCTGCAGACTCTCTTTTGGGCGATGTTTTGGTAACTATTCAAACAGGCGAGACTGGACAAGATGTCAAAACGATTTATGTCACCGACGGGGTCGATATTGAATCAGAGTTCTACCTATCGATTCTCCTCGATAGAACTCGTAACCAGCATGTCGTGATGGCCTCCACCGAAGGCGGTGTTGAGATTGAACAAGTCGCTGAGAAGACGCCCGAAAAAATTATCAAAGAGTGGATTGAGCCAGGGCTTTCTTTACAGCCTAGTCAAGCTCGTCGCTTGGCATTTGCTCTTGGTCTGCAGGGTGACGCACTCAAAAGTGGTGTGAAGCTCTTTATGAAGTTGTTCGATTTCTACGACAAAACAGATGCGAGCATGGTAGAGGTGAATCCCCTGGTCTTGACACCGGATCAACAAGTAATCGCATTGGATGCAAAAGTAACCTTCGACGAAAACGCGTTGTATCGTCACGATGATCTAGCCGCACTGCGTGATGAATCTGAAGAAAATCCATTGGAGCTTGAAGCCTCCAAATTTGGCTTGAATTATATCAAGCTGGATGGCAATGTTGGCTGTATGGTGAATGGCGCAGGGCTTGCCATGGCCACCATGGACATCATCAAGCTATCAGGCGGCGAGCCGGCAAACTTCCTTGATGTTGGGGGTGGAGCCAATGTCGAAACCGTCAAAAATGGCTTTCGAATAATACTAGAGGACCCGAACGTCAAAGGGATCCTCATCAATATTTTTGGTGGGATTGTTCGTTGCGATCGCGTAGCCAACGGGGTACTAGAGGCCATCAAAGACCCTGAAATCGCGAAAAAAGTGGAGCAGATTCCTATTATTGTTCGCCTTCAAGGGACCAATGCAGAAGAAGCGAAGGAGATTATTGATGGAAGCGGTCTCAACGTAATCTCAGCCGTGTTGCTGAAGGAAGCGGCCGAAGAGGTATCCAAAATTTTTGCAGCGTAGTCTATCGCAGCTTAATGCAGGCCTAGGCTTTCTCCTTACGCACCTTGGCCAAGCACTTCTGGTAAAATTCCTCGTACACCTGGACCACTTTGGACTGCTCGAACAACTCGGCTCGAGCGCGAGCATTGGTGGATAAGCGCTGCTTTAAGTCGTCATCACGTAGAATTTTAAGGGTGTAATCGGCCATCGCCTCCGCGTCATCCAATTCGACCAGATACCCAGTTTCTCCGTGAACATTCACTTCGGGAAGCCCCCCAATATTGGTAGACACCACAGGAACGCCACATGCCATCGCTTCGAGTGCTGCCAGCCCAAAGGTCTCAGAACCACTAGGCAGCAAAAACACATCCGACATCGACAAGAGTTGCTCTACTTGCTCTTGCTTCCCTAAGAATCGTATATGGCGCAAAACGCCTAGTTCTTTTGCCAACGATTCCGCTTTGAGTCGCTCCGGCCCATCGCCAACCATAATAAGTTTTGCCGTTCCCCCTTTTTCAAGCAGCTTTGCCATCATTTCCACCAGCACAACCACCCGCTTCACCTTCCGAAAGTTGGAGACATGCATCAACAACGGCTCCCCTTCAGGCGCTAATTCATGACGTAATACAGGGTTTGGAACCCTAGCAAATCGCTCCAAGTCGATAAAGTTTGGTATCACCTCAACATCTTGATGAATATCAAATTGACGGATCGTTTCTGCCTTCAAATACTCCGATACCGCCGTAATACCGTCACTTTGGTTCAGGGAAAAATCGACAATCCGTTTATACGATGGATCCCGTCCGACTAGGGTAATGTCCGTCCCATGAAGGGTTGTCACAATGGGTACTTCAGCTCCACGATCTCCCAAAATTTGACATGCGAGATAGGCACTCGTCGTATGGGGGAGTGCATAATGGACATGGAGCATATCCAATGACTCATTTTCGATGATGTGGGACAACATGTTGGCCAGAGCCAAACCATAGGGTGGGTACTCAAAAAGTGGATAGGATTGTACCGTTACCTCGTGATACACAATATGTGTTTCAAACGCCTCAAGACGAGCTGGTCTAGCATAAGAGATAATGTGAACCGTATGACCTTTTTTGGCCAATCCCTTGGCTAACTCTGTGGCGACGACGCCACTCCCACCAAATGTGGGGTAACAAACAATCCCGATATTCATGATTTACAGTTGAATGGTGTATCTTTTTGACTTGTTAAACTCCTTCTAAACTTAACACCATGGCAGGACATTCCAAGTGGGCAAATATTCGTCATAAAAAGGCGAAAGAAGATTTAAAACGGGCCAAAGTTTTCACAAAATTAACGCGTGAAATCACCATTGCAGCTCGAGAGGGTGGCGATGCTGTGGACTCTAATGCCCGTTTGGCACTCGCTGTAGACAATGCAAAAGCTGCCAATGTCC
>DDIC01000034.1:12137-13344 GCA_002338335.1 Bacteroidetes bacterium UBA1860 | reverse complement strand
CAATGCAAAAGCTGCCAATGTCCCAAAGGACAAGATTCAAAAGGCCATTGATAAAGGGGCTGGCAAAGACAACAAAGAGGGTGAGATCTTCACAGAAGTCTCCTATGAAGGGTATGGACCCGGTGGTGTGGCGTTTATCCTGGAGGGAACCAGCAATAATGTGCATCGAACCGCTGGGGAGGTTCGCCATATTTTTTCGAAAGGTGGTGGCAATCTTGGGGAAACGGGTTCTGTAAGCTATCTGTTTGAGACAAAGGGTCGACTAGAGTTTGCAACAACCGCTGAGGATGAATGGCCTATTTTGGAGACCCTTGAGGATTATTTGGTCGATGTAGAGCTCTATGATGGGCGCGCAGAGGTGATGACCGCTCGGGATGAACTCATGGCGGTCAAGAATGTGTTACTTCAAGCAGGAATTCCCGTGGAGAGCGCTGAGCTTGTGAGAGTTCCCCTGACGTCAGTTGACGTCGATGAGGAGACACACATAAAAAACATAGAGCTTTATCAAAAGTTTGAAGAGAATATGGATATTAGTGCCATTTACTGGACTCTTGCCTCTAATGAAGAGTTTGAGCAAAAATATTTTAATGAGTAGAACGTTTTCTAACTCTATGAAACTAGGGACTCCATTTATCGTGCAAACTTTGGTCGGTTTTATCCAAGCGATGGGCTTGCTCTTGCTAGTTTTTGGGCCTCTGAGCCCTTTAGATGGGCAATCCTCTCCTTTAACGCCGTGGGTCCAGCCTGAAAAAGAGGCAAATGAACTCTATAATGACGGGACATACGATCAAGCTGCGGAGGCTTATCGGGGATTACTCCAGCGGCAGCCTGCTGAACAAGACAAACCCAATCAAACACTACCCAAGCTTTGGTTCAATTTAGGCAACTCATTAGCACAACTTGGCGACACCGAAAAAGCAATAGAATCTTATGATGCGTTCAAAGAATCTGGGCTTTCACAAGCTTTTGACCCTACTGAATTGTCCAAAGCCGACTATAACAAAGGCACCTTGCTTGCACAACAAGACCCTGAAGCCGCCATTGATGCGTTAAAGCAGGCGTTAAAAGCCAATCCACAAGATCCTGACGCTAAGCATAATCTCGAGATGCTGCTCCAACAACAGCAACAACAGCAGGATCAGCAGCAGGACAATCAAAATCAGGATCAAGACCAGAATCAAAACGAAAATCAAGACCAGCAAGACCA
>DDIC01000034.1:0-11823 GCA_002338335.1 Bacteroidetes bacterium UBA1860 | reverse complement strand
CAAGACCAGCAAGACCAAAACTCTGATCAAAATCAGGATGGTCAAAATCAGGATTCTGAGCAAGATCAAGACGGTCAAAACCAAGACCCAAATCAGCAGAATCAGCCTCCACCACAGCAGCAACCTCAACAAGGTCAAGCTCCATCCATGCAGCCAAGAGACGCTGAAGCACTGCTGGATGCCTTAGAGCAAAAAGAGAAAGACCTCTTGCGAGAGATGAAAAAAGAGGCCAAGGAACAACAAAACCGTAAGGCCAAAGATTGGTAAGACTGATGATGATGTCTACATGGAATCCATGGACGCATCATGTCCTACAACTGATGGGTGTATGTAGAGCCTTACAGCTCCACAGATGGGTGATTGCATGTGCAATCGTGGCCATGACAATGGTCAATCCTACCGTCACCATGGCTCAGGGGCAAAGCCCCGAGATCCAAGCCACACTCTCCAATACGATTATCTACACAGGTGAATCCTTCAATCTGAGTATTGAAATCAAAAATGGTGCGTTTTCGAGCGCTGATTATCCTCAAATTGGACAGATTCCTGGTGCGAGAGTCCTGAACCGAGTTCCATCACGATCATCGAGTTATCAAATTATTAATGGCAACGCCTCCTCATCGTTGACGTACACCTACACGTTAATGGCGGAACGTGAGGGCTCGTTTGAGATTCCATCTTTAGACGTAGTGATTGATGGAGAAACGTACACTACAGAGCCCATTCCTTTCCAGGTTCAATCGGCTGCGACTGGCGCCTCGGCTGACGACGGATCGATTCCAGATATTTTTATAGAGATGGAATTTGATGATCGGACTCCCGTGCTAGGACAGCAATTGTTAGCGGAAGTGGTTCTCTATTTTCGAAATGGTTTAGAGGTGCAGTCCTTTCAACCTTTGACAGGCTGGAGTGCAGATGGCTTGTGGAAAGAGGAGTTGGAAGGGCAAGCACAACCACGGGCCGAAGATGCACTGATTCAGGGTCAACGATTTCGTCGTGCCTCATTGCTAAAGTTCATGGTATTTCCAACGCGGACTGGAACCCTGGTCGTGGATCCCTTCCCCATGGTGCTGGGTGTCCGGTCACAGGTATCCAGTCGAGATCCATTTGGAAGTATTTTTGACAGTTTTGGGACCAATCTGCGACGCGTGACACTGCAAACCGAGGAGTTTGAATTGGAGGTGCAGCGACCCGATAATCCACCGAGTGTGGATCTCATCTTGGATGCAGTAGGCTCGTTTACCATTACAAGAAGTGCCTCAGGTCGAGAGGTACAAGTGGGCGAGGGCATCGAAATCACCACTACTGTGCAAGGCACGGGAAATCTTCCCTTATTGACTCGTCCACAATTGGAGTACCCTGAAGAATGGCAAGAGTATTCACCTCAAGAGGCGTCCGATTTTCGTGCTCGAAATGAGCGAGTAGAGGGTCAAAAAGCATTCACAGATCTTGTCGTACCCTCCAAAGCGGGCCGAGGGGAAGTTCCCGCTGTAGATGTTGCCTACTATAACCCAACCGCTGCTCGATGGGAGGTGGTATCGCTGCCTGCCATTCCGCTAATTGCTCGTGAGGCAATAGGGCAAACACCGGTCCAACTAGCAGATGCTGCTCGGCAGTTTCCAATGATGGGGGGTGCACCGACTTGGATTCAAACCGTCTCCATCCCCACCTGGTTTTGGCAACAAGGGACGTGGGTGTCGCGCCTTCTTCTACCCACGGTTCTTGGCCTTGGTTTGTGGGTCTTGATGATCGCACGACGAATAAGAGAGCAGCAAGCGCCCTCAAAACAACGGCATGCAGCGGCCAAAACCCTTCTCAGCCAATGCGAAGTGCATGAAAATCAAACACATCATGCAAGACATGGCGCAAACGAATCAACATCGTCCAAAGAGATTCAAGAACGGTACACGGTGTTAGTACAACAGGTGCTTGACTATCTCCGTTTGAAACTTCAACGACCTACAGGTGCCTTCACGCTTGCCGATGCTGAAAAACTCATTGATTCGATGGCCATAGATCAGGGGTTTAAGGAGAGTTCTAAGGGGCTTTTTAAACAACTTTCTCGGATGTCTTATTCTCCAGCCGCCTCCCATGAGCAACTCTGTACAGATCTTGACGCTGTGCGCGAATGGGTTGACAACGCAGAAAATGCCTTAAAACAGAAGAGGAGATCATGAGTATTGGATTTGTTTTGGCTATCATGATGCAGGTCATGATACAAGGTGGGGTGAGTGACACACCCTCTGACCTGCAAGCGGCACATGAGGCCCGTTTTGTTGAAGCCATTGAAGAATATCGGAGTGGGCAAATTGTAGAGGCCTATGAGGCACTTTTTCAGATTGTCTCAGAGGGTGGTCAAGCGCCAGAACTCTATTTTAATTTGGGTGTGGCATCGAGTCGCATGGGGCGATTGGGCGAATCAATGGGGTGGTTCCAACTTGCCTCCGAAGATCCCAGACTCGAGTCTGAAGCTTTGGATGCCTATGCCTCTGTTCAAGAACAATTACCATTTACCATTCCTGTGCTTCCAAAAACCCCCTGGCAGCGTGGTTATGAAGCGCTTCAGGGGTTCTTCACGCCCAATGGATGGTCTTGGATGCTTTCTGTTGGTTTATACATTGTAGTCTTAGGACTTGGACTGGGTTGGTTTAGCTCCCTTTCTTGGCGTCACGCTTCATGGGTAAGTGGCTTGGGCGCAGTGATTGCCCTTGTGGCGTCCATCATCTTATGGTCAAGCGCGACTCAGTATGCTGAGACGGTGAAAGGCTTCGTCACTGCCGAATCTGTGACACTGTATTATGAACCCAACCAAGAGTTTCCAAGTGAAACCATCGCGTATGAGGGGGTCGAATTTAGGTTGAGAATGGGTGATTTTAGCGGTGATCTTGATGAAAGTGTAGCCTCCAATTCATCTATTCCACGGACAGAATGGCTTCCTGTCACCCTCTCCAATGGTTCCTCAGGTTGGCTCCCATCTAAGGATGTTTTCCTAGCCGATACCCGTTATCTTGGCTCATAATAGAACCATCCAGTATCTAGATTCGACTCTGCAATAGATGCGAATCCACACCTAACCCGAATTTCACCACACTATTTCACCACACTATGGATGCCATACGCACCTATCTTGACGCTCACAAACATTCACATCTTGACGCACTCAAAGAGATTCTCCGCGTCCCAAGTGTGAGTACCAGCCCGGAGCATGCAGGTGATGTCCAAGCGTTAGCAGAGCACCTCCGCAATCACTTAGAGTCCATCGGATTGAAGAAGGCAACTGTTCATAGCACCCCCGGCCATCCAATTGTTACGGCCGAATGGCTTCATGCGCCGGATGCCCCCACCGTATTAATCTATGGCCATTATGACGTGCAGCCAGCAGATCCACTGGAACTCTGGGAAACGCCTCCTTTTGAGCCAACACAAAAGGGAGATCGGCTGTATGCCCGGGGTGCAAGTGATGACAAAGGCCAAAGCTTTATCCATGTGTGTGCATTGGAAGCATGGCTTGCCACCGAACAACGATTGCCTGTGAATGTAAAAATCCTTCTTGAGGGAGAGGAGGAAATAGGATCCCCAAACCTTGTGCCTTTTCTTGAAGAGAACAAAGTATGGTGTGCTTGTGATACCGTTTTAGTATCTGACACCGCGATGTTTGGCAAGAATCAACCTTCCATCACCGTTGGGCTTCGTGGTCTTGCCTATCTAGAAGTGCACGTCGAAGGTCCCACCCGTGATCTGCACTCCGGGGTTTATGGAGGCGCGGCACCAAATCCTGCTACGATCTTAAACGACATGTTATCTCAATGCATAGATCTCAAAACAGGAAAAATTCTAATCCCTGGCTTCTATGACGAAGTGATCGAACTGACCAAAGCAGAGCAAGTGGCTGTCCATGCACTCCCGTTTTCGATGGACACCTACACAAAGTCCATTGGAATTGAAGAGGTGGTCGGGGAGCCAGAGTACACCGTTCATGAACGGGTCTCCAGCCGTCCCACCTTTGATGTGAACGGGCTCTGGGGAGGATATCAAGGCGAAGGTGCCAAAACGGTACTTCCAGCCAAAGCAGGAGCCAAAGTCTCCATGCGACTTGTCCCAAACCAAGATCCACAGTCCACTGCCGATAAGTTCAACTCGTTTATCCATTCGATTGCGCCTCCATCTGTACGCGTCAACGTCATCAATCATCATGGAGGGAGCCCAGTGGTCATGGATCTAACCTCTGATCCTATTCAAAAGGCCGCTCAAGCATTCAAAGAAGTGTACCAAACGGAGGTGTTTTTTACTCGCGAGGGTGGCTCTATTCCAATTATCGCAGATTTCAAACGGGTCCTTGGTGTTGATTCCGTGTTAATGGGATTTGGTCTTAACGAAGATGGACTTCACTCACCAAATGAAAGTTTCTCCATTGAAGACTTCTACCGAGGACGTGAAGTATCAGCTAGATTTCTTGCCCATATGGCAAGTGACGGCACAGAGAATTAGCGCTCTAATTCATAGGTGATGGGCGCCTGGATCTCAAAATCATAGAGCGTTAGGCGTCGCAAATTATACACTCCAAGCCAGTACGTTCGAAGAGCTTGGATATAAGCACGCTTCGCGGAATCGCGCTCATTTTGAGCAATCAGAAGATTGGTAATATCGATATTACCAATGAGATAACGATTACGAGCAACCTGATATCGACGTAGGGCAATCGTGTCAGATTGAGCGGCGATCTCTAGCTGACGTTCCAGCTGCAAGAACTCCATTACCGTATTTTGAACGGCAAGCTCAAATTGTGCTTGGCTGTAAGCGATTTCATCGGCCACTTCACGTTGTACATTGCGCGCCGACTGAATCTCTGCCCGAGCCTTACCCCAATTAAAAATGGGGATATCAAAGCCTAGTGTTATAAACTGCTGGTCCAAAGGGTCGTTATATACATCGTTAATGTCTTCGGCCGTTTGGTTAAATCCCACATTGGCAATAATGTTAGCCGAAAAGGTACTTTGCCTCACTGCTTGTTCCAACTGACGGCGAGCATCAATCTCTTGTAATGCGTTATTCAGTGATGTGCTGTTGTTCTGCTGCGCCATCGCTAAGGCTTTATCTGCTGTAACTTCAAGGCGAGGAAGCTGTTCCGGAATACTCACATCGAAATCGGCATTTGCAGGCAACCCAAGCAACAATCGAAAATTCTTGATCTGCTGATCGTACTGAATTTGAGAGCTGGTAAGATTGGTCTCCGCATTTCGGAGTGCCAATTCACTTTGCAGTAGATCGTTTTCGGCAATCGTCCCAATGTTGAATCGACCCCGAGAGATATTGTAAATCGAGTCATTGACCGCGACATTGGTTTGGGCAATATCAAGGTTGATTTTGGCTAGCAACACATCAAAATAGCGTTGTGTTACGGTGAAGGAGAGATCTTCAAGCTCCTCGACGTACTGTTTTTCAGCAATGGTCAAGCGTAACGGTTCAAGCCGATTGCGCCATTTGAGCGCATTATATTGAAAGAGTGGTTGACGATAGCTCACAACTAAGGGGGTTGAGCTCCACAAATAGGTGTTCTCATCACTAAAAATCCCCAGCCGGGTCATTCCGCTTGCAATCGAGACTGTCCCTCCTGTCCACAAAAGATTTTGGTTTACACCTAACTCTAAACTCGCGTTTGACTGCTTTGTTGCAATAAACTGCGTGCTCCCATCATCTGCCAACCGAGTGGAGAGACGACGGTTGTAGTTAGGCACATCTCCTGAGAGATCTAAACTAGGAAGCAGATCCGCGCGGAAAGACTTATATCGATACTGACTTGCAACCAACGAATACTTGGCTGCACGAGACAATGGACTTTGCTCAAGAGCCAACTGGATGGTCTCCTCCAACTCAAATATTTGTGCAGCTTTTTGGGCAGTGACTTGTTCTGTGGATGAAGCGCCCGCTGAAGCCTCTGAAGAACCGTTTTGACCCGACTGAGCGAACGAAACAAGTGGCATGGAGATCATGCAGATCCCCAGACAAAAAATCATCACAAAGATGGGGGCAAACGTGCGAATGTGAGATTCTCGGTGTGAGATAAACATGGATTCCATAGGATTACTCATATCTAAGTGCAACAACAACATCTTGTTCGGACGCTCTCTTTGCTGGAACGTATCCAAATACCACGCCAATCAATGACGCTACCCCAAAAGAAATCAAAATAGAGGCGAGTGTGACAATCGTTTGTATGCCCGCAAACCACTGGATCACCAAACTCAGCACAATCCCAAGGACAATGCCAATAAATCCACCCACAAAACAAATCGTGAGAGCCTCCGTCAAAAATTGCATGCGGATATCTTTCTGCTGAGCCCCAACGGCACGACGAACCCCAATTTCACGGTACCGTTCGATCACAGAGGCGAGCATGATATTCATAATCCCAATCCCTCCAACAATCAACGAGATGGAGGCAATGGCTGCGAGCACGATGTTGAAGATATTTTTGGTCCGTTGCTCTTGCTCTAGCAACAATTCAGGGACGATAATTTCAAAATCGACGACGTCATTGTGTCGACGTTGCAACATTCTAGACATGATTTCTGAAACTGCCACGCTGTACTGGTTGTCCTCTACTCGCACAATGAGGCGATCCACTTCGTTGGTATTTCCATCTCCACTATTGACTCCCGAGGAAGAAGAAGACGTAGAAATCGCGAAACCACGTCCAAAAAACATCGTCGTCGTGCTACCACCCCCACCTCCTACATCATCACCTGTTACCACTGAGCGATTCCCATAACGCAAAAGAACCGACGTCACAGGCGCATAGATATCCATGTTGTAATCGCGAATCCCCAGATTTTCAATTTGTTGATTCGAAATTCGCTTCTCTTCTAGCACACCAACCACACGAAACCACACCCTTCCTGCCTTGATCCGTTTGCCAATAGGGTCATCCCCAGAAAAAAACTTCGCTCGTATTCCAGCACCAATGATGGCAACAGGTAAGGACTCTTCCACCTGACTATCGGTGAAATTATCCCCAAGCTCAAAGGACGATTCATTGATTTCAAAATACTCGTCCGACACACCGATAATTTTACCCGTTCGCATACGCCCCGATCGGATAATTTGTGTGTCGTATATAATCTCAGGCGTGACGGTCTCCACGTAGGGGATATTCGTCCGAATGGCTTCGAGATCTTGGAGTGTGAGCCCAGGAGAGAATTTCTTTGAGCTCGATTCCGTGAATGCATCACCGCCACTTGACTCAACATCCCCCTCTTTTTGCTCCACCACCGGTTGCACAATAATATTATTGGTCCCCAACAGCTTCATTTGGTCAAGCACTTCTTCCTGTGCTCCACGACCAATGGCAAGCATAGATATCACAGAGGCTACACCAAAAATAATCCCCAACGATGTCAAAAACGATCGAAGTCGATTTTGCTTCATTGCCTCTATGGCAATATCGAAATTATACCCTAGGTTTTGGAGATTCATATCGCCCTACGAGCCTGAGCCATTAGACTGAACCTGCACCCGTACCTGTCCGCTAGCTCCACCCCGAGCCCCACCACTTTGAGCTCCTGCACCTCGATTCATAAAGACTCTTCGGAGAGAATCTCGTTGCTCTTGGGTCATGTTCTGAAAGTCCATCCTCATCATGCCCTCTTGGGCTTGCCTTGGTTGATTTTGACGCGCCTGCTGTTCTTGTTGACGTTCCATCTTCGCCTGCTCAATGGCTCGAATCTCCTGCAAAACATCCTCAGCCAGTGGAATAAACTTGAGACCAGCTGTGTCTGTTGGCATCGATATCAACATCTCATCCCCTTCCTCAATCCCTGCTTTCACAACAACATCATTTTCGTTCATCGATCCTAACCACACTTGTTGTCTCTCTACGCCCAAACCGGCTTTTTTGTACACCACATCCAAACCATTAAACTCAAACACTGTTTCGAGTGGGACATACACGGCACCTGCAATTTCTTCAATTGAGATAGCGTTTGAGGTTGTCATGGATGGGCGCAGAACTGAATCTGACTCATTAATTTCAATAACCACTTCAAACACTTTGGAATCAGAGTTTTGACGTTGCTCTCCGATATTCGCTACGGATGTCACGACACCACTTAATGACTTATCTGGGATGGCATCGAGTCCAATATCAACTAACTGATTTACACGAACTTTCTGAATGTCCACTTCATTCACAAAGGTAATAGACTCCATGACGGAAAAATCAGGTAGCTCAGCAATCACTGGATTCCATGCGCTTACACTACTCCCTTCGGCCACTTTTGTGCCACCATTACGTGTATAGATGACCATCCCATTTTCTGGAGCATAGACCGTAAACTCATCGATCACCTGTTGTATTCTTTCCAGATCGCGTTGCTCCTCAATCAATTCCGTTTCTAGCTCCCGTAGTCTAGCCTCTTCTTTACGCACCCTCGTGACATAATTTTCACGCTCTTGCTGAAGCTGTCTTTGGGTTTGTTCATACGCGATTTCAACTTGCCGCTGCACAGAGGGTGATTCGTAAATTGATTGCTCCACCGCCAACTGACGCTCCTCCACCTCAAATTCAAGGTTTTCAAGGGTATTCCTAGCAGCAGACAGGGTCAAGGAACTGTCAAGTTGGGCCTGCTCAAACTGTGATTCAGCCTGCTGGACATTTAACTGAGCGTCTTGAAGACGTGTGTTGGCTTCCGAGCGATCCAATTCGGCCACAAAATCGCCTCGTTGCACAACCGTCCCCTCCGGGATAATGCGCTGGATGTTAAAATTATACACACGGACATCTCTCGCATTACGCGGACCCATGATTTGGGTTGAATTCTTGGCCTGAAGTTCTCCCGTCGTGTTAATGATCACCTCAAACGGACCTCGCTGCGCTTCCGCGTAGATTTGAGTCGTGTCTTCACCACTTCGTCCAAGCGCAAACCACAACACACCAATAATGATAATGGCTCCACCAAGGAGCAGTAGATTTCTGTTAATTTTCATAGGGAATCGCTCGGTTTGAGTGGGAATCGCTGCAAATGATAAGGCCTATTTTGGCTTGTTTTGGTCGTCAACGAGTGTGACGTTTGGGGTATGATTGGCTATGTCTTCCTCATCAAAAAGACCGTAAGCAATCACGATTACTTTATCTCCAATTTGCGTAAGGCGGGCGGCAGCACCATTTAGACAACATATGCCAGATCCTCGCTCTCCAGGTATGGTGTACGTCTCAAGACGGTGTCCATTATTAATGTTGAGCACTTGCACACGCTCATAAGGCACAATACCTGCCTTTTCGAGTAAGTCAAGATCCAGGGTGATGGACCCTTCATAATGAAGATTCGCATCGGTGACCGTTAATGGCTGGATTTTTGAGTGAAAAAGGGTTCGTTTCATAGTCATTTGTGTCCACGAAAAAGCAAACTTATATGCTTTCAGTATCAATAAGGAGGTTATCAATGAGTCTGGTTTGGCCAAGCCAACCCGCAGCAGCAACCACTAATGGTTGTCCAGGGTGAGGCTCAAGAACAGGCGTCAACGTCGGGACATCGTATACATCCACGTACTCTAAACGAAAACCAGCCACAGAAAGTTGCGCATGAAGCTCATTTCGTCTTTTTTGGAGAAGCGCAGAGGCTTCTTTGGCTTCTATTGCCTGTTTTAGTTGGTCGAGAGCTTTAAACATTGCCACAGCAGATCCACGCTCTTGTGGGCTAAGGTATCGATTTCGGCTGCTGAGAGCCAACCCATCGGCTTCACGCACCGTCTCCACACAGTGCATCCGAATGGGCAGCGCGAGTTCATCCACCATAGCCTCAAGGACACGATATTGCTGGAAATCTTTTTGACCAAACCATGCCTCATCAGGTTGGGTAAGGCTAAACAAGCGCATCACTACGTGGCAAACACCCTCAAAATGTCCAGGGCGATGAGGACCACACATATGCTGGATAAGTCCTTTTGGCTGAATCACAAATTGTTGCTGATCCAAGGCCATTTCTTGAGGAAATGGAGCGAATAGTAGAGACACACCCTCTTGTTGGCATACTTCTTGATCATGGGATAAATCACGAGGATATCGGTCAAAATCCTCGTTGGGTCCAAATTGCAAGGGGTTCACAAATAGCGTCGCCACCGTGGGACCTTGTGCGACCGCATGTTTAAGTAATTCACGATGACCTTCGTGCAGCGCACCCATCGTCGGCACGAGTTGCCGGGGGTGATTCGGATGCGTACGTTGGAGCTCTAATAGCGCCTCCCGTAGCTCATCAATCGTCTGGACGACTTCCATAGAACCCTTCAGAGATATGTTGGGATCAAACAGAAACGGTTCGTTACTTCAATCACTAAAACGATCGATTCGGGTCAAACCCTTCCAAAAGCTGCTTGATCCGATTCAGGAACGCGCCACCATGTGCCCCGTCAATCGAACGGTGATCGTAACTCATCGATAAATACATTTGATGACGAATCGCAATCACATCACCATCCTCTGTTTCCATCACCATAGGGCGCTTTTCAATCGCACCTGTTCCAATGATGGCTACTTGTGGCTGATTAATGATCGGCGTGCCCATAAGATTGCCCACACTTCCATAATTGGTCAGTGTAATGGTGCCTCCTACCAAATCATCTGGACTCAGCGTTTTGGATCGGGCCTTTGTCGCAAGATCGGTAATGGCATGCGCTAATGCCGCAAGATTCTTGTCCTGTGCATG
The DNA here is from genome assembly GCA_002338335.1 of Bacteroidetes bacterium UBA1860. Classification (GTDB taxonomy): domain Bacteria; phylum Bacteroidota; class Rhodothermia; order Balneolales; family Balneolaceae; genus UBA8296. The sequence continues at coordinate 1,126 of DDIC01000034.1, read as the reverse complement.
TTTAATCACCGGGACAATTAACCCTCCAATACCACCCTCTCCAAGAGCAACCGCTAGTCCAAAATTGATGTTCTTCTTCACATGAATTTCATCTCCAACAATGGAGCTGTTAATCAACGGAAACTCCCGAATGGCCTGAATAATGGCCTCCACAAAAATAGGTGTAAAGGTAAGTTTTGCACCTGTTTGCTTCAGGAACCGGTCTTTATTTGCTGCTCGCCACTTCACAACTTGGGTCACATCCACATCAGAAAACGTCGTGACATGAGCCGATGTCTGCTTTGAGTTGACCATATGCTCCGCAATCATCTTGCGCATACGATCCATCTTGATGATTTCAACTTGTTGCTCAGGTGCTTTGACGTTTAGCTGACCTGCGTTGATGGATCCAGAACTTGATGCTGCGGGTGTGGCAGTCGGTGCAGCTGGAGCTGGTGCGGCCGGAGCAGGAGCGCCAGGGCGTGACAAGCCTCCTCCTGAGGCAGGTTGAGCAGGTGTAGAGGCATTGCTTGCAGAAGGAGTAGACGTGCCTGCTTGCGGTGGACGAATAGACAAGAAATTCAACATGTCCTTCTTCGTCAATCGACCATCTTTGCCTGTACCGGGAATTTGATCCAGGGTTTCAACAGGGATACCCTCTTTCTCCGCAATCGACCGAACCAATGGGGACAAAAATTTGCCTGATGGCGTAGAATTGGGGATTGAACCTGCAGCTTTTGTGGCAGCAAGTGCTGGTGTTGTAGACTCAGGGGTGGCTACCGGTGTTGATGTATCCAGCGTAGCTACAGGCTCTACTGGCGCGGGTTGCGCAGCAGGCTGTGCACTACTACCGGCCGGTGCAAGCCTTGCAATCACTTGTCCCACCTGAATCGTCTCACCCTCCTTGGCCAAAATCTCAGTCAACACTCCGGCTTCAGGAGATGGAACTTCTGTATCCACCTTATCCGTAGCGATTTCGAGCAGGGTCTCATCCACCTCGACCGAATCGCCAATCGCTTTACTCCAACTCAATACTTCTCCTTCCATTACAGATTCACCCATTTGTGGCATGACCACTTCAATGGACTCACCTGAGGCCACGGGTGCGGCTTGAGGTGCAGGAGCCACTGGAGCAGGAGTTGCTGGT
>DDIC01000084.1:20407-21754 GCA_002338335.1 Bacteroidetes bacterium UBA1860 | reverse complement strand
GGCTCGTATAAAACAGATTAACTGGCGCTGTCCAAGGGATAATGAAGCCCCTCGCTCGGCAAGCTTTGTTTGAAACCCATTGGGCAAGCTATCAATAAACTCATGCGCACCAATATCTACTGCGGTCTTTTTGACATCTTGCATCGATATTTTGGGGTCTCCAAGTGTAATATTCTCCTCAATGGTGCCACTAAATAGCGCATTATCCTGCAATACAAGTGAAAATCTTGACCTCAAATCCTCAAGGGCATACTCTTTGATGTTCACTCCATCTACCAAGATCCCCCCTTTTTCAATCTCATAGTAGCGCAAAATACAATTGATGAGCGTCGATTTTCCGGCTCCTGTAGCCCCTACAACGGCTAGCGTTTCACCAGGTTTTGCCTCAAAACTGACATCTTTGAGGATAAAATCACTCTCCTTGTTATAACGGAACCAAACCCCACGGAACTCAATGTGTCCGGTCGGTAAGGGTGATACAGAGGACTGCAATCGTAGGACGTTGGCTGATGAGGTCTCAGGGGCTTCAATCTCATTCTGCGTGTCAAGCACTTCAAAAAGTCTTTGTGAGCTGGCTAAGGCACTTTGTAGGGCATTCCATTTTTCAGAAATACCGCGAATAGGTTGGAAAAATTGCCTTACGTATTGAATGAATGCCAAAAGCACACCAAAGGTAACCCCACCAAGGAGCGCTCGACCTCCACCATACCACACAACAAGAGCCATTGCGACGGAAGCCAATACCTCTATCACGGGCCAAAAAATAGAGAAATAGAAAATCGTTTTGTTGTGGGCTTTGCGATGATCCTCATTTATAGAGTCAAAATCTCGCTCTACATCTTTTTCGCGATTGAATAACTGAACGATGGTAATACCCTGAATGTGTTCTTGAATAAAGGAATTGAGCCGTGCTACTTGATCTCTTACACCCAAAAAAGCAGCTTTCATCTTTCCATTAAACCAAAAGGTGGCATAAAAGAGGATTGGTAGGACAAGAATTGCGATAACCGTTAACTCCCAACTCATCGTGATCATGAAGTAGAGAATGAAGATGATCCGAAACATATCGCCAATTAGGTTCACAATCCCATCGGACAAAAGAGATGAAAGGGCCTCTATATCACTAGTTGTGCGTGTAATGAGGCGTCCAATTGGATTCTTATCGAAAAACTGTACGTGAAGCGATTGGATTTTTTGAAATACCTCGACCCTGAGTTGGTGCAAGGACATCTGACCAAACCAGCGAGTGAGATACGTATTGAAGATTAGAATGAATAATTCAGCGCCTAGTGTTGCCAAAATGAGTAAGATCATCCGGCTCAAACCATCCACATCCCCTACAGCTAT
>DDIC01000084.1:2689-20121 GCA_002338335.1 Bacteroidetes bacterium UBA1860 | reverse complement strand
CATCCACATCCCCTACAGCTATATGGTCATCCACAGCCAATTGCGTCAGTTTAGGACGCAAAGATCCTAGATAAGAGGCTCCAAGCGTAAGTACCAATGCCAGTAAAACCCATTTTTGATAGGGTTTAATAAAGACATACAGCCTTTTTAAAAGCTGCTTGTTATCATATCTAGCGTCTTTTGATTCTATCAAAACAATTCAGCGCTTAGATTAAAACCGATCATAATCATCATATCGAGGTCTTGGCGTAATGGGTTTATGCTCGCGAGATCCGGAACTTTGGGATCGATCCATCGACCCACCACGATCTGAGCGGCTATCATCCCTTTTTGGGCCATCATAACCGCCTCGAGATCGATAAGAACCTCCATCGCGTCTCTGCCCACGATCTTCACCCATTCGTTTCTTCCTTGGCCTAAAACCACTTTTACCCTTATGAGGGCCTTTGGAATACGATTTTTTATCGTCCTTGTCGTTTAACTCCTTGAGAACCACCTTTGCCTGCACAATTCCTTTTTCGTGCGCAGGATCGGTAAAGATTGGACGAAGTTCTGTTGCCAACCAAGTTGGGAAGAATTTCTCGCGAGCCTCCTTAAGGAGAACAAATGGATTGGTATAACGAGCAGAAAAATGGCCAATCACAAGTAGTTTTGCCTGAGCCTCTGTCGCGACTCTAGCAGCGTCTGATGCAGTGGAATGACCATTCATGGCCGCTTTGTCTTCCAAATTCTCACCAAAGGTAGCTTCATGGTATAGGATATTTGCATTGGTTGCCAATTTCACTGCTTCTGGGCAGTACTCTGTATCTGTGATATATGCAAAAGAATCACCAGGTCGTGGATGCCCAACGATATCGTGAGGCTTTACTTGGGTTCCATCGGCTAAAATGATGGTTTCACCGGCCTTGAGTGCCTTGAATTGTTCGTCTTCTGTGATCCCTAGCTCAGAGGCTTTGTCGGCATCTACCTTGCCCGGTTTATCCTTCTCCTCAAATCGATAGCCAATGCAGAAGATGGAGTGCTTTAAGGGTCGCGCTTCCACCGTATACTCCTCTTCATCAACGACTACAGCATGCTCAAATCCTTCGTCTAACTCAATAAAATCAAGTGCGTATCCAACCTCCAACTTAGAAAATTGTATGTGCCATTCAATGTATTCTTTGAGCCCTTTGGGGCCTACAAACCTGAGAGATTTCTCCCTGCGTTGTAATTGAAATGTGGCTAGTAACCCCACGAGTCCCGAAATGTGATCTATATCTAGATGAGATATAAAAATCGTATCAATCTTTGATCGCTTTAGACCGGCCTGAAGAAGTCGCATTTGAGCGTTCTCTCCAGCATCGAATAGGAATATACTCCCCTCTCTCCATAAAGCTACGGATGGTAGGTGTCTTGTAATGGTAGGGGTTGCCGAAGCAATGCCCAAGGGTACAACAATCATGGCTTCTCCAGATTTTATAGAACATATTTGCGTTCAACAAAGGGATGTTCTTGTGATCTTGTTTATGATAGTTCGACTAAGTCTTCCTCTAGTTTTTGAGCTTCTGACATCTTATAGTAGACCCCTTTTTGGTAAAGCAGTTCTTGATGGGTCCCCTCCTCAACCAAATGACCTTTATCCAGCACGTAGATTCTGTCCGAGTTTTGTACGGATGAAATTCTATGTGATATGGTCAAGACCGTTTTGTCTTTGAGTTCTGATTGTAAAGTATGAAGAATTTGGTGTTCTGTCTTGGTATCAACTGCACTTAATGAATCATCCAGAATAATCATAGGTGGATTCTTAATAAGTGCTCTTGCAATCGCTGTTCGCTGTTTTTGACCTCCTGAGAGTGTAATCCCTCGCTCTCCAACCATGGTATCAAATTGCTTGTCAAATGATTGGATATTCTCTAAAACCTCGGCTTGATCGGCTGCATGCTCAATCGATGAGAGTGAAGGTGAGGGCACACCAAACCCGATATTCTCACCAATCGTAGTAGAAAAAAGAAACGATTCTTGAGGGACATATCCGATCCACCGGCGGAGTTGATGCACATTTAACTCATCAATAGGTGTGTCGTTGACCAGAATAGTCCCGCTAGTAGGCTCAAAGATGCCTGGAATGAGTTGTGCAATCGTTGATTTACCACTTCCAGTACGCCCCACAATCGCGCACTTAGATCCTGAGGGTATGGTTAATGAAATGGATTGTAAAGCATGTGTTTCAGCTTTTGGATAGGCAAAAGAGACATCTTTGAATTCAACAGACAATGTGGGTGGAATGGTGGGCTCAAGATCCGCGACATCCATAACCGGATCCGTCTCCTCAGGTTCACTCATAAAATGTTTAAGTCGCTCCCAAGAAGCCATTGATTTTTGGTAGAGATTCAACGTATACCCTAGTGAAGCAACGGGCCACGTGAGATAAGCGACATAAATGACAAACTCTGCAATATTACCCACCGTCACCATTCCATCCATCGCCATTTGCCCACCCTTCCAAACCACAAACATCACAGCTAAGCCGATTAGAAAGTTTATTGACGGATGAAATATGGACTCTACGAGATCTAGTGAAAGTTTTCTTTTGCGGTAATCCTCACTTGAAGCCGTAAATTTGCCCGTTTCGTAGTCTTCTCTTTGAAAGGCTTTAATCAATCGAATGCTGCTAAACGCTTCTTGTGCTATTCCGGCCAAGACTGAATATTGCTCTTGAATGGCTGTTTGATACTTATGGATATACCGACTAATCCAGTAGACACAAACTGCCATAATGGGTAATGGGATAAGAGACCAGCGAGTGAGCGTTGGATTAACCGAAATCATCATGGTGATGACAAAGGTTGCTCTGGTCACCGTATTCACCGTATACATAAATACAGGACCATAATAATCTCGCACACGAGAGATGTCCTCTGTTGCACGCACATAAGTGTCTCCTGATGGGGTCTTCGTAAAGTAATCCTGGGATAAACGAACCAACTTCTCAACGAAGTGGGTTCTCATATCAAATTCAATCTTCCTGGAGCTAATGATGATGGTTTGGCGGGTAGCAAACAAAAAGAACCCATAAAGCATCACACTGCCAAGAAGTAAACCTGCGTTGGTTGCAAGAATACGTCCTGCTTCGGAGTTAAATAAGACATCGACCATATTCGTCGGGAGATTGCCTTGCATTTGTTGCAATGCGCCAATCTCATCCATCATTTGACGAATGTATCTAGGAATCCAGATAAGAAATAGATTTGCAAACGTAAGGAATAGTGTCCCAATGAGATAAGATGACCAGTAGGGTCTGTAATAACTATTTAGGGATTTTGCTTGCAACAGCCTGGGGTCAATGTGATGGTAAAGATGATCGTCTATGAATTGAATAACTCATTTTCTGCACAGGCAATTCCAGAGAGGTAGGCATCCTCGACGGAACTCCCTTGGAAGTAGTCCCCTACAACTGCAAGCGGTGCTTCTTTCCGCCCATTCGTTAAATAGGGCACTTTAAGAGGGTTTTCACACTCAGCATAGCGCCAAGCGTGTGATTGAGACCACAACGGATGTTGAATCCAGTCTCCTAGAATATAGGACGCCTCTTTGAGCAATTGAGCTTGTAGTTGAGGCCATACAATCTCTCGGTTTATTGTGTTCACCGCTTTTTCAGCCGCCTTGTGTGTTGAATGTAACACAAAACGTATAGGTTCTTCTTCACCTCCACCAACGCGATAATCATGCTTTACCGACTCATTAGAAATCAGTTGTAAGGTTGGTGAGTCCATCAATAATGTGGACCAAGGAACTGTCTTGCTAGAGTCAACCAGAGCCATGACCGTAAATGTTGGCAAGTATTTCACAACATCAATTTCACGGATGATTTTGTAGGTATCTACCTCATCATGGCATGTGTTCAGAATACCGTACGCTTGAGGAGCAGGCGTTGCCACAATCACAGCATCTGCTTCGACCATATTACTATCACGGAAATTGATTAACCAAGGTTTTTTCTTCTTCTGCTCATGTGCATCCCCACCATAAAATGTGAGGCCTGAAACATGTGCATTTGGGTGAACATGAACCATTCTTGACATCTCTTTACCAAGACGATTCATCCCCTGAGTAGACGTAAACCACTGCTTTGAGGCGCGCTGTGAAGAGGACAAGGTCTCTAAAAAGGGGATTTTTTGATCTTCTGAGCCTAATCGATAGGCATGTTCACCCCAATGCTTGACCAAGTCTTTTGCACTCCAGTGATCTACTTGCTTAGCAAAAGCCTCACTCTGTACAGAAAAGAATCCAATCCCATGATCAAAACGGTGTTCCGCTGATTCGTCGGAGTATCGAGTGGCCATTCGACCACCCACTCCACGACTTTTTTCAAAGACATGCACTTCATGTCCTTTTTTTGCTAATGCCTGTCCAGCAGAAAAGCCAGCTATTCCAGCTCCTATAATCGCTATTTTCATCGCCCAAATGTAACACTGCTTCAGACGATAGTAAAGATTTAGTTTGTGGCGTCTCGATCCAAAAACTCCTCATTTAATTGGGTATGACGACTCACCATAGGGATGCGATACCCACGAATAAACACATCTTTTATGATAGAGGTCGTTTCGAAAGGATCGCCGTCAACTAAAATAAGATTTGCATGTTTTCCGACGTCAATCGAGCCCAATTTGTCATCTACCCCCCATATCTCTGCAGGATTAATGGTCACAGCTTTGAGCGCCTCCTCTACACCCATACCATAGGTTGCAGCATATCCTGCGTGAAAAGGAAGATTTCGAACATTTTCTGTATTGAACGTAGACAACGAAACATGAACGCCAGCGTTAGCCATGAGCCCAGCATTTTGATAAGGACGAGCATAGTGATCTGAAGGTCTAGACGGTGTCACAAGAGCCGTAGCAATTACAGGGATATCCGCATCCGCTAATTTGTCAGCCACTCTCCACCCTTCCGAAACCCCAGAAAAAACAAAGGAGAGGTCATCTTGTTGAGTTGCCCATTCCAAGGCTGCAAGGATATCCTTTTCGCGGTTAACACGAACAACCAAACGCGCGTCTTGGGTGAACAAATATCGCATTGCGTCCATTTTGGCATTCACATCTGGCTGTGCATCCAGCTCATCTGATTCAATCGCTTGCCACATCGTATGATAGGCTCTAGCATCGTCAAAGAGTTCATTGATTTGATCAATGGCCTCATTATAGTCCTTTTCAATCTCCTTCTCTGAGCGGCTATCCCACCAGCCACGTTTTCCTGAAGATGGCCAATTGATGTAAATTCCCGCTCTCTGGTCTATTGACATCGCTTCAGGAGTGTATCCATACAGATCGATCAATGACCCTGTACCCGATACCAGTCCGCTGACTGGGGCAGCAACGACATTGGTCACTCCATCTACGCGTGTAACTGGAATACTCACAGACCCAGGATTTATGGCAGTTTGTGCAATCATTTCAGGATTCACAGAACCAACTTCAGCCGCATCGATGGTGACAGCCACAGCGCCGATTTCGTTGAGCCCTAATTGTGTTTCAGAGTCGATAAAGCCCGGATACAATCGGTGACCTGATCCATCAATGCGGATGATATCGCCTGTTAAATCGGGCTTCACATTGGACCCAACGTACTCAATCAGTCCATCCTTAACTACCACAACACCGCCTTGAATCACGTCGGAGGTTACAGGATAGATGTCAACATTCTCTATAAGAAAGGTGCCATATTGTGGCTTCTCGGTGATTTGAGCTTCAACAGTTGCAAACCCGAGAAAAAGGGACATCACAACCACCCATCCACTCCGGCTCAAAAAGGTATTATTCTTCTTATTCATGGTCATTTTCCTTAAACGAGTGATTAATGATTGTGGGTTTGTTCAGTTTGAAGGCCTGATTCAAAAAGAATAAAAGCATCCTCCATACAGGCATCATCTTGACGCCCTCGTACAGCTTCAGAGACTTCTGATTGAAGATCCTTAAATGACTGATCATAGCTAATAGCTCTGTCTAAGCGCGCATCTGCGACATCGGCTTCACGGTTAAAAAGAACTTGCCCATCGACAAGTGTCATTTCATTCACAGCGTAGATACTCAGAGGATCTGCAGACCAAATACTAATATCACCATGTTTGCCAACCTCAAGCGATCCCACCATATCGTCTATACCTAGCTGTTTTGCAGGGTTAATGGTGATCATTGCCAACGCATCGTCTGCTGATATCCCACCATAGCGAACAACCTTTGCCGCTTCATGATTCAAATGGCGAATTAACTCATTGCTGTCAGAGTTAATGGACGTGTTTACTCCATTTTCGTGCAGAATGGCCGCATTATACGCTGTTGAATAGTACACCTCGAACTTATAGGCCCACCAATCAGAGAATACGGATGCATTGGCACCTGCTTCTGCAAGCTCTGGTGCAACTTTGAATGCTTCATTGGCGTGTTGAAATGTGTAATTCTCAACTCCATATTCTTTGAACACATTGACAAGCATGACAATCTCATCTGCTCGATAACTATGACAATGAACAAGGATATTTCCCTTTAGTATATCCGAAATCACTTCAAGTCGAAGATTCATTGCAACAGGCACCGGAGGTGCGACCCGATTTGGTCGCCGTTCATGGGCTTCTTTCTGGTCTAGATAGGCTTGTCGCTGGCGATCATATTCAATAGCATCATCAAAGATGTCACGAATGACACGCTCAACGCCCATCCTTGTTCTGGGTTGAACACCCGTACCTTGTCCATGCACTCGCGTTGGATTCTCACCAAGAGCGAACTTGATAGTTTGAGGTGCTTCTTGAAACTGTAATCCAAACTGATCCGCTCCATATCGAAGCTTCAGTGTGGCGTTTCGGGCCCCAATGACATTTGCCGATCCATGCATAAGATTAATTGTGGTCACCCCACCAGCCAGTGCGTGGTACATGGCGACATCATTTGGATCAATCGATTCTTTAATCGTGATTTCAGCCGTCACGGGAGACGTAGCCTCATTCGTAGAGACTGTATTTAAATGGGAGTGTGCATCAATAATTCCAGGCATAACAACTTTGCCGGTGGCATCAATGACGGGAATGTTACCTGGGGCGGATAGTTCTTGGCCAATCCCTTGGATAATACCATTTACGATGTACACGTCTGTGTTAGGCAAATCACCCTGAGTAATAGTTTTCACCAGCCCATTTTTTATCAGTACCGATTGAGGCCCTGCATAGGTAGAGGGTTGCGCCGATACATACGTAAAAGACAGCATCATAACAGCTGTCAGTAGTCCTTTATGCGTGGTTGATTTTTGTATAGTCATGTTTATTCCTTAGTCGTTATCAATCGTTATTACGTGACCATTGGACATCGTAAACAGCAATGTTGAATCCTCACTTAACCAATCTTGGCCACGCATTACAATCATATTTGCAAGGCTTCCCTCTGTGAGTGTACCGAGTCGCTCAATTCCAAGAATCATCGCGGTGTTGCTAGATAGAATATTGAGTAACTCTGTTGACGAGACCCCTCCCTGCTCATGGTAAAATCGAAGAGCCTCATAGAAGTCCGTTACTTTTCCGTCAAATCCATATGCACCAATCATCAAACCAGCATCTAACATCGATCGAAGAGCGCCTTTTTTTGCATCCCAAGCAGATGCTTGCCGTGTCCTAAATGCTTTCTCTTCTTCTGATAGTTCTTCTTCGGATGGCTCCTCGTTTTCTACTGTAGTCTCATCCTGGGCTTCACTTTCTTCTTCAGCTGTCTCTTTTACTTCTTTTTGAATCCAATCTGGGGCTTCTGGTCTGTCAAACTGAAAGAGCACTGGAGTCGCAGATTGGGTGAGCTTAGAGGCAATGGGTGTCAAATCTGCACTCGTAGCAAAGATCACAGAGAAATCAAACTCATCAGCAAGCATAAGTACACGCTCAGCGTCTTCAGGGCTATCTACAGATGCCATAAGAGGCTTTTCACCATTAAGTAATGGAAATAGTGATTCTAAGACTGCATCCCTTTTTGGAGCTTCCATTTGTTCTGCCCCTGAACCTTCAACATATTGAATGTGTTGTTGCAAAGCCTCAGCATCGTATAATAGTTGCTTGAAACGGGCCATGATGGCCATATCCGTGGACGGGTAGGCTCTTCCACCTGCACCATCAAATTGGAATACGTAACCAAGAGCAGACTCGTACAAAGGTGACTCGTACCCAGAAAATGTTTCTTGAGCTTGAGTGAAGAACATACTGCTCTGACCTGGTAACATTCTTCCTTGGTGTGAGCTATTTACCGCGCCAAATCCAGCAGACTGATGAGCTTCAACAGATGAATGCGATACATCGAACTCTAATTCTGCGAGTCTGTGGGGTTGAATTCCAGCGCGATCATAGGTTGGGTCAGAAGGTCTATCTGGATTACCATAGGATGAAGGTGCTACAGCATCAGGCATGCCGGCATGATTTAGACCATCAATAAAAGCTGGGAGAATGAGTAGTGAGTCTCCTTCAGCTAACACTCTAGCACTACTTGGAAGTGTCTCATCAGTAGATACACGTCGAATGACGCCATCTGCCCAGTGTATAGTTTGATTGGTTTTGACTGACCCATCAGATTGGATGACATGGACACCTTGTACTCCATAAGAAGGTAGGGTCGTTTGTGCAGTCGCTGTGAGTGAGCTTCCCAGCAAAAGGATAAGTCCTAGGATCCAGGGTGTCCCACTCATTCTTTCATTACATTTCATTTGATGTACGTTCGAGGATGATATTTCATTGAGAGATTCAAATAACAAACATTCTAATTCAAAACAAAGAACAGAGCATCTCTTCTGCTCAACAAAATGAAAATCACTTTTTGTACGTTATAAATCATAGACATACTGCTCACAGCAACTCTATTTATTGTTCATGAAACAATTATCCCTACTACTTTTGTGTCTTTTGACCTCGACATTGCTCTTTGGACAACAACGTGCTATGAAAGGCAAGTCTAATCCAAATGTGCTCATCTCGACTCAAGTAGCTTATTTTGAGGAGTTTATTCTAGCAAAAGAGGCATCGGAAGCTCAAGTAGGATTACTTCTTTCCATTCCTTTTGCACAACTAGACTTTCAATGGTCCTCTGATAGAAACCTCTACATTGCAGATGCAGAACTGATGTTTGGCCTTGTCGATGCGCAATCGATTCAATCAAAGGGTAAAGAGAATCGTTGGTGGGACAATCAAAAAAAATCGGGTGAGGATATGTTAAAAGATACACCTATCGACACAACCCTTACCATCACACTCTCTACTGAAAGTTTAGCGACGATTCAAGATAGTGTACACACGCAGGGAATCGTTTGGACACTTCCAAGCACATATCTGAGCAATTCTTATGCTGTTTCGGCGATGCTTTACTCTGGAGATAAACAACGCCCCTTGAGATCAACACCAAGCGCACTGTCTGATAAACAGTCGGTCGTCTACCCTGTTATTGAACAAGGGGAATTTTACTGTGCACAGTTTATAAGGCCCGCTCTTGCCTTTAATACTGATGCAAGACTGCTTTGGTTGACAGCTTCACTAGGAAATACTGAAGAAAATCTCACATCTGAAGCACAGTTTTTTACAGTATCAGACTATGCTTTATTAGATAGAGAAAAAGGGAAACCTTCAGCATCATCCGCTCAAAGTTTGCTTCCAGCTTTAGAGGTGTCATCCCAACCTATGTCGGTTATAGACCAAACGGCTTTTGCTTTGGGGCGACTTTGTGTCCCAAATCAGGATGGATTAGTCTCTGATACATTTGATGGAAAGTCATTACCCAACGAAACACTTGCGATACGCATAGGAGATGACCGTTTTACATGGCAAAGCGTTTGGACGGATATGCCAAGAAGCCTTCGCAATATTGATATCGCTATACAAACCCTAGAATTCATTGAAGAAGACGACATCGTCAATCAAATGATGAAAGGTTCTGCTTCAGACAAGAAAACATCATTTTTTGATTTTTGGACACCCAAAGACCCTACTGAGGGGACTCATTATAATGAACTCATGGTCGAGTTTTATCGACGTGTCGATCAAGCAGCACAGGAATTTAGTAGTCCTTCTCTTGAGCTGCTAGACTCAGATCAAGCGAAAGTCTTTATTCGATATGGAGAGCCAGATTCAAAGACACGCGAGTTTCCACCAGGAGGAAAGACTCAAGAAGTTTGGCGCTACGGACAAACGAAGTTTCTCTTTGAAGCATCTTCTGGGTTTGGTGATTTTGTGCTTGTATCGCCCAATTCACTATAAAGGAGGGCCAAGATGATCAATGCCGATGAGGGTGTATTATGAAGGACGTGCCATGGATTGCCGTTACTCTTGGAGATCCGCTAGGTGTTGGGCCAGAAGTAACTCTCAAGGCCCTGAAGGCTGTTATTGAGCAATCAACCTCTGGTGTCGCATCGTTCAAAACACCTGTTGTGATCTATGGATTAAGGGCTCATTTTGAGCACTATCCTGCAGTGAAGTCTCTCGCTGACGCACTCTTTCGTGAGCATTCTATTCAAACCATTCATTCAGTTGATGAAGTGTTACATCCTGGCGAATGCGGTTCGAACATATCCTTTTTAGAGGTCCCTCAGGCAGCAAGAGCCCCCAATCCTTATCGATTAGCTGGGATCGCGGCAAAAGCATCCTTAAAAAAAGCTGTGGATGATTTAAAAGTGTATCCAAATGGATCTCTTATCACAGCACCTATCTCAAAAGAACGATTGGGCGCTGTTGGATTTGACTATGGAGGGCATACGGAATATTTGGCTAAACGATTTGAAGTCGCTGAGGTCCGTATGATCATGGAAAGTGAGGCTATGAACGTTTTGTTACAAACTATTCACGTTCCATTGGACGAAGTCACACAGGCCTGCAACGCCAAAACGTTTTCCACTACATTAAAGCTTCTAGAGAATGACGTGCTTAGGTCATTCTCTGAAGACTCGCGTCTCAAAGTAGCTATGTTAGCGCTCAACCCACATGCTGGGGATGGTGGACACATATCATCCTTCGAAAAGGATATTATGTCTCCGTGGATTAAGGATGCACAAAAAACTAGTTCCGTCGTTCAGATTGAAGGTCCTTTTGCCGCGGATGGTTTTTTTGCGCAGCAACGGATGAACCAATACGATATCATCTGGGCAATGTATCACGATCAAGGGCTCATCCCCTTCAAATTGAAATCTGCTTCAACGGGTGGTATAAACCGGACAGTTGGGCTTCCAATTCTTCGAGTTTCACCAGATCACGGCACGGCAGATGATATAGCGGGGCAAGACAAAGCAAATCCTACGTCAATGATTCGAGCATTTGAACGATGTCTTTCATGGACATTATCTCACAATGGAAGTCAACCGTGATTCTCGTTTAGAGAATGAGTAATTTCCAGCATTAAATGGAAGAGATAAATGAATAGAAATATCAACCGTTGAATCCTGTTCTAGAGCTCGATCAAGTTTCGCTGTCATACCAAGGTAAGCCTGTCTTGGCTGATTGCTCCATGTCACTTCGGACCGGGGATTTTTGTTATCTACTAGGGCCCACAGGATCAGGAAAAAGTTCGATTTTGAAACTCTTCTATCGAGCTGTCAAACCCACGAAAGGCGAGGTTAAGCTACATGGAGAGACCATTCAAACTCTGCCAAATCGCAAAACTCCCTACATCAGACGACAGATCGGTGTGGTATTTCAAGACTTCCAGTTACTTCAAGACCGAAACGTCTTTGAAAACATCGCATTTGCCTTGCGGGTGACGGACACGCCATCTTCCAAAATAGAAGGTCGTGTGAAACACCTACTTGATCTTGTTGGACTCTCTCACAAAAAAAAGGAATCCGTCCATGTTTTATCGGGTGGGGAACAACAAAGAATCTCTATTGCCAGAGCCCTAGCCAATGCTCCAGATGTCCTACTCGCGGATGAACCTACGGGTAATTTAGATCCAGGTGCGTCGACGACGATCATGGAGTTGCTTCACCAAATTAACCGGGAGCAAAACGTAACCACTCTAATGGTTACTCATGATCACTCTTTGGTGAAGCGATACCCTGGAAAAAGACTTGAGCTAAAAGATGGGACGCTTTATGACCCAAGTATCACACCAACCCAACGTTTATCAAGTATATAATCATACGTTTGTATACAAGTGCATAAGGGCACAAACCGTTAATCACACTCAATACATCCAACACCATGTCACATATTTATCCAGGTCTTCGTTTTTTTAGTCGAAAGTTGATCAAACCGCAAGATCTAAACGCTCATGGGACATTATTTGGTGGAGCGGTTTTGGCATGGATTGATGAAGAAGCAGCGATATACTGCATCTGTCAACTCAACAAGAAGAATATTGTGACGAAATATATGTCCGAAATCAATTTTGTGAGTTCGGCGAAGGTTGGAGATGTCATTGAAATTGGAATGGAAACCATTGGATTTGGACGCAGTTCCATCAAAGTGCGATGCGAAGTTCGTCACAAATTCACGAAGCAAACTATTATTAAAATAGATGAGATCGTCTTTGTTCATGTCGATGAGCATGGTAAATCAACTCCTCATGGTGTAACGGAGCCAGTGAATGACTAAAAAGGAATCAATCCTTGTTACGGGAGGTGCTGGCTATATTGGCAGCCACACGGTTTTGGAGTTGGCTCAACAAGGATATAACCCTATTGTGGTGGATAACCTGAGTAACAGTTCGCTAGAGTCTATCAGGCGTATTGAAGAGTTAACCGACGCCACCATTCCATTTTATGAACTTGATGTGGTTCATCCAGAGTCTCTTCACCCCATTTTTTATGAACAACCCATTGAGGGAGTGATTCACTTCGCTGCCTTCAAAGCAGTTGGAGAGTCAGTCGAAAAACCATTAGCATACTATCAAAATAACCTCGAAGGGCTCTTCTCACTACTACAAGTCATGGATCAACACGACGTTTCTCAATTTGTGTTTAGTTCATCTTGCACGGTCTATGGTGATGCTGAAGTTGTTCCCATTCCAGAAACAGCACCAGTTAGCGCTGTAAATCCTTATGGGCAAACCAAACTCATGAGTGAGATTATTCTTCGAGATGTCGCCCAGAGTCGATCAGGATGGTCCATTACGAATCTTCGATACTTTAATCCTGTGGGAGCCCACCCTTCAGGTCGTATTGGTGAAGATCCTTCTGGCATACCCAACAATTTAATGCCTTACATCACCCAAGTAGCTGTGGGAACAAGACCCTTTCTTCGAGTATTTGGAGATACCTACCCAACACATGATGGAACGGGTGTTAGAGATTACATTCACGTCGTAGATCTTGCCAAGGGGCATGTTGCAGCCTTAGAGTACCAAAAAGCCAAACCAGGCGTACACACATTCAACCTTGGGACAGGTAAAGGATCTAGTGTATTAGATGTTGTAAAAGCCTTCGAGCGAGCGACAGGCAAATCTATACCCTACGAAATTGTTGAGGCAAGACCAGGTGATGTTGCTGAAGCATATGCTGACACCTCAAAAGCATCTACAATCTTGCACTGGTCAGCTGAATTTGGCCTGGATGAGATGTGTCGTGATGCATGGAATTGGCAATCTAAAAACCCACACGGTTATGAAGACGCCAGGTCAGTATAAACTCTTTAACGATCCTGTACACGGGTTTATCCACATCCCAAAGGGAATTCTAGTCGATTTAATTGACCATCCCTACGTTCAGCGACTACGTAGAATACGACAACTAGGGCTTGGCTACTTGGTCTATCCGACCGCAGAACATAGCCGATTTTCTCACGCTCTTGGGGCTATGGAGTTATGCCAACGAGTCCTTCAAAATATCCGACATAAGGGAACCGATATTAGCGATGAAGAGGTTGAAAGTACACTCATTGCAATCCTACTCCATGACGTAGGTCACGGCCCCCTATCACACACATTAGAGCACTCATTAATTGATCATTTTGATCACGAAATGATGAGTACCAAAATCATGGCGGCTCTAAACGATCATTTTGACGGACGTCTCACAACAGCGATTGCCATTTTCGAAAACACCTATCCAAGAACCTTTCTACACCAATTGATTTCATCACAATTGGATATGGATCGACTCGATTATTTGAGACGCGATTCGTTTTTCACAGGGGTTTCGGAGGGAGCGATTGGTGTACCTCGCATTATTGAGACCCTTCGTGTTCACAACGAACAGCTGGTCTTGGAAAAGAAGGGGATTTACAGCGTAGAGAACTTTATTTTATCGCGGCGATTTATGTACCTACAAGTGTATCTACATAAGACGGTTCTCGCAGCCGATGCCCACATACGCGGGATTCTTCGACGCGTAAAAGAACTTTATGAGCTAGGTAAACCACCCTCTGTTCCCTCTCCTGGCCTCTCATACTTTTTGAGCCATGCTACCGCTGCTAAGAAAGGAATTAGTGACGAAATGATGGCGCAATACACATCCATGGATGACCATGATCTTTATGCGTGCCTCAAAACATGGCAGCATAGTGACGACGCTCTTCTTCGTGTTTTGTCTCAGCGCTTTTTAACTCGAAAACTACTTCGCACGACATTCCTCGATCATCCAGCAAGCGATACGATGATGGACGCTTTGGAGTCACCCACCCGTTCGATACTTAAAGAGTGGGGCATACAACCCAATCAAGTAGACGTAGCACCCACCTCCTATGTGCTTCATAGAGACATGTCGACCACAGAGGCCTATCATCATCGGGGTCAAGACATTATGGTTTTGCAAGAAAACGGTGAGATTGAGGAGTTTTCTAAAGCCTCGGATGCACAACATATAGCTGCCCTCTCACAGCCAATGCGAAGACCTTATGTCGTCCATCCAAAAGAGATTCAGATCGACGACTTTCTATCGTAAACTTTGTAGATCACCTCGTCCCCCGGCGTCACTGAAGTGCATTCCCAGACAGTGTTGATCTCATTGCGATATTCTGGGAAGGTGGTGTCCCCCTCATAAGGTTCAAGAACCTCCGTGATATAGAGTCGATCTGCAATCGTGAGACCCTCCTCATAGATCCGTCGTCCCCCTATCAGGAATAGATCCGTGGATTGCTCCTTGGCGTAGGCTTTGGCAGCATGGAGAGCTTCCTCAAATGTAGCATAAACATCGGTTTGTGTCTCTTGCGAGGATAAAGTCGAACTAACGACAATATTCTTTCGGCCAGGCAAAGGCTTCCCACCAATATCCGAAAAGACGTTTCTACCCATAATAATGGGAGCTCCCATGGTCGTTTTTTTAAAAAACGCGAGGTCTTCTTTGATTCGCCAAGGCAAACCACCTTCGTGACCTATGACCAAATTCGGATCATGTGCAACAATTAGGCACACTTTCATACGGCAACCTCAAATCGAATCACTGGATCTGGATCATACCCATCAAGGGTGAAATCATCAAAGGTGAGTTGATCTATAGGTTTTTGCGCAATAGTAAGTGAGGGTAAGGGTTTAGGTGTTCTTGTCAGTTGTTCTTTCAATCCGTCAATGTGATTGACATAGATGTGTGCATCAACAATCGTATGGGCAAACGTGCCAGGTTCGAGGCCTGTTTCTTGGGCGATTGCCATGGTTAATGCAGCGTAGCAGGCCATATTAAAAGGAATGCCCAAGGCAATATCTCCAGAGCGCTGCGTAAGATGGCAATGCAGTTTACCCCCAGACACATTAAAGATGTACATGATATGACAGGGAGGCAGGGCCATTTCGTGCATAAGTCCGGGATGCCAGGTATTTACAACCATCCTACGACTATTTGGATTGCTTTTGATCATGTCAATGACACGCTGAACTTGATCCACTTCGTCATAACGCCACAACACCTCCTCACGAGATTCACCTTGAGGGATGTATGCTTGGTCTGAATCACCCACCTTTAAAATTGGGTATCGTCGCCAAAGTACAGGGTATATAGGTCCTACATAACCGTTTTCTTGTGCCCACGCATCCCAAATATGAACACCTTGGTCATCTCGCAGCCATCGCACATGATCATCTCCCCGTAGGTACCACAGTAGCTCATAAACCACAGAGCGAAAAAACACTTTCTTTGTGGTTAACAATGGAAACCCCTTTGATAGATCTACACGATAAAACTCAGCAAAATTCGAAATGGTATCGGTTCCTGTGCGATTCTCTTTTAGGACTCCATTATCGAGAACTCGTTGAACGAGATCATGGTATACTTGCATATGAACTAATTCTTGATCGTTTAATGTGATGAAATGTTAAGAGATGAGCCCTCTAAGAAGGAACATCGCAATGGAAAAATAGATAATGATACCGGTTACGTCTACAAGTGTTGCCACAAAAGGAGCTGAAGTTACGGCAGGATCTAAACCCACCTTTGACATAATAAAAGGGAGCATCGACCCAGAAAGGTTTCCAAAAAGAATCACTCCAAATAGACTACATCCAACAGTGAGTGCTTGCATGAAAGAAAGGCCTATATCACCTGGCTGAAGCTCGATCCAAGCGTAGGTGATTCCAAATCCCATCAAGCCAACCATGACGCCCAAAATAGCCCCCGAAAGTAATTCTCTGGTGAATACACGCTTCCAGTCGATCAATGTGATATCATCTGTTGAGAGCGCACGAATAATCAAGGTAGCGGCTTGAGATCCAGAATTCCCCCCACTTGAGATGATCATAGGGATAAAAAAGGCGAGCATAGCCGCTGCAGCCAACATAGAATTGTACGCGGCCATTGCAGTCACTGTGAGCATTTGCCCCAAAAAAAGAATAAGGAGCCATCCAATACGCTTGCGGACCATCATGAAAATGGACGTCTCGGAGTAAACTCGTTCCAATGCATTCATACCCGCCATTAATTGCATATCCTCGGTCGTCTCCTCTTCCGCAACATCGATAATGTCATCAACGGTTACGATGCCTACCAAAATCCCGTCCGAATCAACCACTGGAAGAGCAATTCGATCATACTTACTAAACATCCTTACAGCTTCCTCTTGATCTTCAAATGCACTCAAGGCTGTGAATTGATGATCCATCAATTCTTGGATCAGTTGCGTAGGATTTGAGAGAATGAACTGATTAATCCGAAGATCATCAATTAATCGCTCTTGCTCATCCACGACATAGATTACATTCACGGTTTCTGCAGAGTGACCATATTGACGAATGTGTTCTAAACTTCGCTCTACGGTCCAATCTTTTTTAATCCGAACATAATTGGTGGTCATCAATCGACCAATACTCTCTTCAGGATAGCCCAATAGTTTTTTTACCTCAACCTGGTCCTCCGAAGACATACTGTTGAGGACACGTTGTGTAAGGTGGCCTGGTAGCTCCTCTAGCAAGGCAACCCGATCATCTGGCTCAAGATTACTCATGACATCGGCCATTTGTCTTTTGGAGAACACCTCAAGTAGCTCCTGACCATAAGTGCTTGACAAATAGGCAAAGACTTCAGAGGCTTGT
>DDIC01000084.1:0-2370 GCA_002338335.1 Bacteroidetes bacterium UBA1860 | reverse complement strand
TTTGATTAATCGAAACACAACAACCGCCGTAGAAGGGTCGATATCCTCTAGAAGTTCAGCTAAATCAACGGATGGGACATCGGATAGCGCCTCTTTGAGTGACACCCAGTCCTTTTGGTCGATAAGTTCCTCAAATTCAGGTTTTAAAAGGTGAGCAATCATGGAGGTCTGGCAACAAAGATTTGTTTCAAGATACTAAATCAAACAGACTGATTTAGATGTTGGAGAGCAACCTTCGCCGCATGTTGTTCTGCTTGTTTAAGGCGACTTCCCTTGCCTTCGCCCAACACATTATGATTCACAGTCACAGAGACGGTAAACGTCTTTTTATGACCTGGCCCCTGCTCTTTGAGTAATTCATAGACCGGTTGGTCCCACTTCTTGGCTTGGCAATATTCAAGCAACATCGATTTATAATTATCAATTTTGGTAGAAACCTCATCAAAATGTATTTCTTCATCAAGAAGTGAGGCAATCATCGCTTTGACACGATCATACCCATAGGTCAAATACAATCCTCCGATTAGAGATTCAAATAAATCAGCTAATACACTTCTGGACTCTCGAACGGAGGCATCTTGAGTGCGCTCACCAAATTGGATGGCCTCGACCAGCTGAATCGATTCAGCAAGGGTAGCTAAGGTCTCTTTTTTTACAAGTTTTGACCGAAATTTTGTCAGAAAACCCTCGTTTTCCTTTGGATAACGTTCAAAGAGAAGATCTGCCACCACAAGATCTAGCACAGCATCCCCTAGAAACTCGTAGCGCTCATAGGTGTCGTATGATTCAACATTTGATGACTCTTTGGTGGAACGGTGTCGAAGGGCTTTTTCAAAGAGTGATATAGGCTGCAGAGATACACCAAGTCTTTTCTCTAGTTCTCTCCACTGGGGTTTTGACTTTGAGGTGGCTGAAACTACATCTTCGGCAGGATGATGAGTCTTTTTGGAGGTTGGGGCTTTCTTAAAGAGTCTTGACCATAGCCCCATGGTTAAGGCTGGTATTTTTTGAAAATCAGCGCCGTATTGTGGCCTCCAAATCCAAATGCATTATTCATTGCATACTGAACTTCTTTCACCACGGACTCATTAAACGTATAATTCAAATCACATTCAGGATCAACTTCACTGAAATTAATGGTCGGTGGTATAACGTCATGGTACGTCGTTAAGAGTGCCGCTATAGATTCGATTGCACCCGCAGCTCCCAACGTGTGACCTGTCATGGACTTGGTTGAGTTACAATGGATGGAGTAGGCATGATCTCCAAATACCGATTTGATCGATTTTGTTTCTGCAGCATCCCCTAATTTTGTGGATGTGCCATGCATATTAATATGATCGATCTTGGTGGTAGATATACCCGCCATATCGCAAGCATTGGTCATCGCGAGCTTGACACCATTGCCATCAGGATCGGGCGCTGAGACGTGATATGCATCCGCAGAAAACCCATAACCTACAATTTCGGCATAAATCCTTGCACCACGCGCTACCGCATGCTCAAGTGTCTCAAGTACCAAGATGCCAGCCCCCTCGCCTAAGACAAAGCCATCTCTTGTTGCATCAAAAGGTCTAGAAGCAGTTTCAGGAGAATCGTTGCGCGTAGAAAGTGCCTTCATTGCGTTGAATCCACCGATTCCGATAGGAACAACGGATGCATCAGCCCCACCTGCCACAGCAATATCTGACGTGCCAAAACGCACAGAATCGTAAGCCAGACCAATGTTATGAGACCCAGTTGCACAGGCTGACACAGCACAGAAATTAGGCCCTTTGAAACCATACCGTATAGATACTTGCCCTGCCGCAATATCAGGAATCATCATAGGCACAAAAAAGGGTGAAATCCCTCGTGGCCCCTGTTCATGCAATCCAATGCAGTTTTCGTAATAGGTCTTCATCCCGCCAATACCGGTCCCAATCATCACTGCTACGCGGTCCTTATTAATAGAATCAAGATCGAGTGATGCATCATCTATCGCCTTGTCTGAAGCGACAATCGCATACTGAGTCGTGGGATCTAAGCGTCTAGCCTCTTTACGATCAAAGTGATCCTCAGCAGCATACCCATCGATGAGGCCTGCTATTTTGGTTGCAAAATCTGATGTGTCAAAACGATCATTCGTTCTAACACCACTTTTACCCTCTACTAGGCCGTTCCAAAACTCTGCAGCACTATTACCTACTGGAGTTAAGGCACCAAGGCCTGTAATAACTACACGCCGCTGGGTCATCTATCCTATCAATTAAAGATGTATAAACAGCCTAGGCTGTCTTTTCCTGCAAATAGCTAATAACATCACCAACTGTGGCGATTTTTTCAGAATCTTCGTCTGGAATGCTGATATCAAATTCTTTCTCAAATTCC
>DDIC01000077.1 GCA_002338335.1 Bacteroidetes bacterium UBA1860 | reverse complement strand
GTTGGTAAATATGAACAGGTATCAGTCCCAAAGTATCCAAGGAAATCTTGAATTTAAACCCTCAAATAAACTAAAATTCAACCTCATTGGGACCCTTGCAAATGAAACAAGTAAGGGCTTCAGCTTCTCTAACAAGTTTGTACCTGAAGGTCAAAACACGACTTATAGAGATAATTATTCGGTAAACTTTAAAACGACTTACACCCCTTCAAATACTACATTCCTCACACTCAACGTAGCCAATCGATATAACTCATTCACCTCTAGGCTCTTTGACGATGCCTGGGATCCTCGTTACTTCAATTACGAAAATTTGTCCAATCCACTTTTTGGAACGGATAATGTGCTTTATGGGAACCAAATTCCCAATGCGGGTCAGTTTAGCACATATGGGACGAACAATTCTCGTTTTTTCCGCTCCACCAATACTTGGATCGCAAAGGTAGAGGTATCAAGTCAAGTGACAGACAGACACTTTTTGAAGGCAGGGTTCTCAGCGCAATATGACGAATTAACATACCATAGTTATTCACTAGTCCCACTCACACAAGAGGGTGTGACCATACCAGATGGCACCCCTGATGAGTTACTACCCTACATTGAACTGGGTATACCCGAGGTTAATACCCCAGGTCATCAAAAATACACTGAAAACCCCCTCAATCTATCAGGGTACATTCAGGATAAAATAGAGTACGAAGATCTTATTGTAAACGTAGGCCTTCGACTCGACTACTTTGATCCAAATACGCTCATTCCAAGTGATCCAGAAGACCCTGATATCTTCTTACCTACGAAAGCAGTCAATCAATACGACGATGCGAATGGCAATGGAGAACAGGACGAAAATGAACGAGCCCTAACCGTTGAAGATCGCCAGGCATATTGGTGGACTCCAGCATCTATCAAATATCAACTTTCACCAAGGCTTGGAATCGCGTATTCAATCAATGAAGGTGGTGTCATATATTTCTCGTATGGCTACTTCTTTCAAATGCCTTCCTATGATAGAATGTACACCAATAGCCAGATCTTGCTCAATCAGAGTGGATCCAATCAATCTCTTTTTGGGAATCCTGATTTAAAGCCAGAGAAATCTGTACAATACGAGCTGGGTTACAAGCAAGAGATTTTTAAAGGTACTGCTATTGAGTTGGCTGGGTACTACAAAGACACAAGGGATTACGTATCAAGTAGACCGCAAGTCACGGGTTCATCATCCATTATATATGGGACATATATCAACCGCGATTTTTCTCGCAGTATTGGGTTGACGTTTGCGTTTAATCAGTACGTAAGTTCAAGGTTCAACTTCGGGCTAGATTACACGTTTAGTACAGTTGAAGGAAGTAACTCTGACCCGGCATCTGAGTTTTTTGCCATCATAGCCCAAGGGGGCAAAATTGATGAATCAACACAATCACAGGCTCTAACCAAAGTAGTCCAACCATTGGATTGGGATCGTGCTCATATCCTCAACGGATCCATGTTTTATTCAGGGCCATCATGGGGTGTTAACTTGTTAGGTCGATTTAGTACAGGAACTCCCTATACACCGGCACGTGACATCCCAGGAGTTAGTGTGGGGGAAGTTGCTACAAACAGGGACTTGAGAAATACAGCCAGACTCCCAGCAAGGCTTACTTTTGACGTGAATGCGTTTAAACGATTCGAGATTTCAGGGCTCTCATTAGAGGTATTTGGTAATATTTACAACATCTTTGACAGTAAGCTCATTAATGCGGTCTATAATGACAGCGGATTAGCAACAAGACCATTACCTGCTCGAATTATTCCCAATGCGCATCCAGACTACTACCACAACCCTACATTCTATGGGGAGCCAAGAAGAGTGCAATTTGGTGTGCAACTAGCTTTTTAAAAGAGTAAGAACAAACATGATGAAACATAAGTATCTACACCAAGGCTCCCTTTCAATAGTAGTCGGCGCATTGTGCCTAATTTTTCCTCTAAATGCCTCAGCACAAAATCAAGACTATCAACCAAGCGAAGAACGGTCATCCTTTGATCAGAGGAAGGTTTCTGTCATGGATGGAAATCGACTCCGAGCTAGTTATCATAATACGGGCCACGCGGGTCGTAGGTCGTCAGACAACTTGAGCGAGTTAATTTTTGAGTTCCCCAAAAATACGAATAGAGAGTATATCTACTTTATTAGCACAATGTTTGGGACAGAAGTTCCGGACATGAGTACTCCCGAGGCTGATGAGTTTCCCATTGTGAGTGTGGCTTCATACAAATCGAGCCGTGACGGTCGAACAAATTGGTCTCTGAATCCAATCAAGGGGTATGTGCGAGACGATGCTGACGAAATCGCTCGGAGCGATCGAGGACCTACAAGTCCGTTGGGCAATACATGGCCTAACACATGGCCTGACAAATTAAATGATGGTGGAGATGGGTGGCCAAATTCGTGGAATGGATTTTTTGGGCGAGATCAGTTCAATGCCGACGTTGAGTTCTATTACAAAGCAGGAGACGATACCTATACTCGATACAATGGGACTCGTTTTGCACCTGACGCGACAGATCCATCGCGTGGAGGCTTAGGGGTGATCATGGATACACGCATTTTGGCTTGGTCTCAAACACTTGTAAATGCTACACACTTCAACATCTTCGAAATCAAAAATGATGCGAGCTACGATTATCCAAGAATGGCCTTTGGCCTTTGGATCGCAGATTTTGTAGCTGGGGGTGGTCCACTAGATACTCCAGAGTTTGATAATATTCGGTCCATTGCATACATCACAGATCAAGACAGACAAAGTGGTGGTAATGTGTTTGATGGCGGGCTTGTTGGTCAAATGGGGCTCAAGTTTTTGGAAACTCCAGGCAACGCGATTGACGGAATCGATAATGATGCGGATAGCGATTACTACAATCAAGCTAATACAGAGCTATACAATGATGAAAACGTCGATTTATATCAATCCCTGACGACAACTCAAGGGGGTTTTTATAGCTATGATGCCCTTGTTGACTCTGTAATTCCAAGCTTTACAGAAGCTAACTTCGAAGAGCGAGTAATCCAGCCTGGGGATAAGATTGTTAGGATATTGGAAGATCAATCAAGAGTTATTGATGTCTACAATGGGTCAACGATAGAGTCACAGGGTCGAATATGGGAATTTAGCGGCCCTATAACTGTTACTGAGGACGTTCTGTCACCAGAAGACCCTGATTTTGGGAATCATATTGACGGGTTTGATAATGATTTCGACGGACTCATTGATGAAAATAGACCCAATCACTTACTTAAAAGTACATTCATTACCTCGACGAGCACCTTTGAGCCTAGACCCGTCCGATTTATCAATTATCTCTTTTTTGAGCCTGGCGACACTCTTGATCGTGGTCTTATTGTCCCAAGAGCCGAGATATTGGAATCTTCCAATAGTGACGACCTGCGATCATCCATAAACCCACGCCAAGGATATCACACATCAGCCCCAATGATTGATGAAGGAAGAGAAGACGGGTTCGATAACGACAAAGATTGGACAGCTGGATTAGATGATGTGGGCGTCGAAGGGGATCCAGATCGCCTAAGTAATGGACAAGGAGATGGAAGGCCGACAAGTGGTGCAGGAACCTCCTTCCCAGGTGAACCAAATATTGACAAAACTGATGTGAGTGAGACGGATCTAATAGGTGTCACACGGGTTAGAATATTTGATGCAGGCGCTTTACAGGTAAGTCAAGATGCCGATATCTGGCTTAATTACTTAATTCCTGGTGAATTTGAAGAGAAGCAAGGAACAGATTCAGATATTTTTGTTTCATCTGGGTTGTTTCCCTTACTCCAAGGCACCTCTGAACGTTTTGCCTTGGCTATCACAGCAGCTCAAGAGAATGGCACTCCGCAACAAGATCGAAATCGAGTGAATCTAAGGCTTGAAGATGCTACAAGAGCCTATGAATCAGATTACCAGTTTGCCGTTGCACCAAGCCCTCCAATTCTACAAGCTGTTGCTGGTGATGGCAAAGTAACGCTTTATTGGGATGATTTAGCTGAGCAATCGTTTGACCGCTATATCAATATCCAGACGGGTGACGGTAACGATTTTGAGGGTTACAAGATTTACAGAACAACGGATGTCTCATTTGAGGAGATTTTAACCATCACCGATGGGTTTGGGTCTGGTACGTACCTCAGTCCATTAGCGATTTATGACAAGAAAAATGGCCTTAGTGGTTTTCATCCAGTGGCAGACAACGGATTGCAATTCAACCTAGGAAATGACTCTGGTCTCAAAAGAATTTTTGAGGACACGGATGTCATAAATGGTCGAACCTACTATTATGCGGTGACCTCCTATGATAGAGGTTTTGAGGCGGCGGGTATTTCACCTTCAGAATCTCCAGTGCAAGTTTCGCTTAACCCAGATGGCACCGTGATTTTGGGCCAAAATGTTGTCAAAATACGCCCATCAAGAGATCGAGCAGGGTATATATCTCCAGATAACCCACTCGCGGAACTAGTTTCAGGGTCTCCTGGGGGAACCGTTGAGGTTCAAATCGTTGATCCCTCTGCAGTTGTTCCAGACAATGTTTATGATGTCGTTTTTGAGGACACACTCGTAGAAGTCAAAGGTGCAGCTGATGAGATTCGAACCAAAAATTTCTCACTAAGAGAAATTAGTTCTGGGTCCCCTAAGGTATTGATTGATCGTTCTGAAGATCTAGAAGGTCAATTTAGTAAGGTAATGGATGGCTTTATGGTATCAGTCACGAACGAAGAGGGTTCGGGTGTTGACGATGGGAGAACACAATGGTCTAGTACCGAAACAGGAACACCTCATGATTATGAAATTGTCGTTCAAGGGCCGCCGGTGGTCAGAGATTACGAATTGGTGATTGGGGACGCCGTCGGATTTGGCGCATCCACAAGTGCTACTGTGGAGACTTTCCCCGGAAATTTCAGGGAGTTACCCTCCATGTCGACCAATTTTATTATTCGTGATACGCAAACGAAAGAGCCTGTGAAGTATGCGTTCCAAGATTTAAATAATCCCGCTTCGCCCCAACAGCGCTGTAATCCTACATTTTTCCCACCGGCCAGTTATGAGCAAGTTGAGTCTGGTCAGCTTTCGGCAGTTGCTGGTTTTAGTGGAAGATGTTCTGATGTGATTTATCTAATTGAGGATTATCGAGAACAAAAAGGTGTCGTTACCTATAGAATTAGCATGAACGCCTTCTTCTCCGAAGGTGGATTACTGACTCGTCATCCTAAACCTGGGGATACATTGTCTGTGTACACTAATAAGCCCTTTATTGATGGGAATAGATTCCAGTTCATCATGGACCAGGACAATCTTCCACAAATTAATTCAGACACACTGCGAAGTGATTTGGATGACGTGCTTGTGATTCCTAATCCCTACAAAGTTTCCAGTGTGTTTGAGCCACAAGTGACCAGTACAAACTTTCAGCAAAATCGAGAATTGCACTTTACGGGTGTACCAGCTCCATCTACCCTCAGAATCTTCACAGCATCGGGCACCTTGATTCGAAAAATTGATATCACCCAGTCCAATCTCACCAGTGAGTATGGAGGAACCTATATCTGGAATATGCTCACCAGGGATAATTTAGAAATATCCTATGGAGTGTATCTCTACCACATATCAACACCTGAAGGGGCGGAGAAGACGGGTAAATTTGCAGTCATTAAATAAGAGGAACCCAGATGAAGACACACTACACTCGCATTGCATTCTTATTTGTGATTGTTTCATTCGCTGGGCTAACCGATAGTCAGGCTCAGTTATCAAAAGTTGGAACTACCGCAGCTGACTTCATGAATATGCCTCTGGGAGCGCGCTCATCGAGCATGTCGGCATATACGGCCACTGTGAATGATCCAACCGCAACATTGTTAAATCCCGCTGGTTTAATGGCCATGGATCGCAATGCGCTTCTATTGGAGCACACAGACTGGTTTATGGACATGAATCACTCTTTTCTTGGAGCTGCTATACCCTCGGGTAAAGGCGTCTGGGGGCTACACATCCTTGCGATGAACTATGGAGAATTTGAAGAGACAACGGCAGAGGCGCAAGGAAGAACGGGTCGAACATTCAATGCATATTCCGCGAGTTTTGGCGTGAGTTATGCTCGGTCGCTCTCCAAAAATCTGAGTCTTGGGGCGACAGTTAGGCGTATTCATGAACAAATATGGAATAGTTCGGCTTCTACAACCCTTTTTGATGTTGGTACGCTATACAAAACACCTATTCCCAACATCACATTTGGTGTAAGCGTCTCGAATGTTGGAGGGAAACTTCAGATGACTGGCAATGATTTAATTATTGGGTCGGATCCCGATGACTCGCAAGAGGGTAATTACAACCCGGATGCACTCTTATTTACAGATAAATATGCTGCTCCTCTTGTCTTGCGAGTAGGCCTTGAATGGGCCAAAAAAGAGTTGTTCGGCAATCCGTCTACAAACTTAACCCTTACAGCAGATGGAGTTGCTCCTTCCAGTAATCTACAGAGCATAAGTGTTGGGGGTGAACTCTCACTTCTGAATGAAGTTGTGTTTGTACGCGGTGGGCTTCCAACAATTGGTCTAGAAGATGCCACCCAAACATTTAATTTTGGCCTAGCGATTCAGGCTCCTGATGATCTCATGCCTTTCTCACTTCAAATAGGCTACGCATATCATGGATATGATTACTTGCCACGAGTGAGTAAACTAAGTTTACTTCTGGAGTTCTAAGTCTTTACAGATACTTAATTATTTAGTAACATAAACTTTACTGCAATCTTAACAAATCATTTTTCTATGAAAACACAGTTTACGATGAAAGCGCTTCCTTCAGCTTTGGTAGCGCTTTTCTTATTCTCCGTTTCTGTTCAAGCCCAGGATGCTGTGGATGTCACTTTTAAAGTGAATACTGCAACGGCTCTTGATACAGTCAACTCAAGCCATGTGATTCAAATGCGTGGAACGAGTCCAACAAATACCGAACTTGATGCGATTATTACGTGGGATGGTTCATCTCTGCAAATGACCAACGAGGGTGGCGATTACTGGACGACTACCATCCAAATGAATCCAGGTGATACTCTAGAATATAAATTTTGGGCTGGTTCCGATACAGAAAATGGCCTAGTGGGTAATGGCGGTTGGGAAACACCTGACAATAGA
>DDIC01000030.1:547-10342 GCA_002338335.1 Bacteroidetes bacterium UBA1860 | reverse complement strand
AAATACATCATCGATCTCATTTTTGCTACAAGGGAGCCCGAAACTTACCCTGATTTAGCAGAACTCAAACCATGGATTCAATTTGGAGCCTCTCCAAGAGCAAGTATCAATCTGAATCTTGCAGCTAAAGCACACGCTTTCATGAATCATAAACCGTTTGCTGACCCATCGGATGTTCGAGAAATTGCCATGGATGTTCTTCGACACAGAATCATCCCTTCTTTTGAAGCAGAAGCTGAAGAGATTACATCAGAAATAATCGTTGATAAAATCCTTCACGCTGTTCCTGTACCCTAATCTTTACTTTTAGATTAAATGTAGTATATTTGACTTTACAATAACTCATGTCATTTAATCTATATCCATATGCAGGTTAGAACTGTAAAAAGGAAAGATATCCTTGCCAAACGTTCCTCCAGATCGAAATACAGCAAAGTTTATGAGTATCTAGATAAACTTGTGGAAGATGGAGAAGCGGTTCAGGTGATCTATGATGCTAAGAAAGAGCTGAATTCTATACGTAACCTTGTGTACAAGTACAATGCTAAGTATGGAACCAAGGTGAAAAGCTTCAGTAATCCTGATGAAAAAACGATTTACTTCTATAAAGGATCGATGCAATAAAAAAAGGCATCCCACTATATGTGAGACGCCTTTTTAAACTCGGAGATGGAGTCGATCTATGCGTCTTTTTCTTCTTCTGACGCCGTTGAACTATCCGCCTCAGCCGTGCTTTCTGAAGCCTCTGCCTCAGGTGCCTCTTCTGCTTTGGTATCCTCCTCTTTCGTTTCTGTCTTCTTGGCAGCAGTTTTCTTAGCGGGGGCTTTTTTCACTTTTGAAGCAGGCTTGGATTCTTTCTCTTCCTTGTCCTCTTCAACCTTTTTTGCCTTAGCGTCTTCTTTTTCAGCCTCTTGAAGCTCTGCAAGTTTATCCGCTAAACCAGACATTTCACCTAACGTGGCTGCTTCAACCTGATTATTGACTGCACGGGTAGAAGGTGATTTCTCTTTTTTCGGCTTAGGCTTGGGCTTAGACTTATCAAAGTCTTTGTCCAATTGCGATAACTCGAGTGTTTTAGAGCTTCCATCAAATTCGAAAATCTTGGCTGTCAATTCTGAGCCTTCTTTAAATGCATTTGGAAGGTTCTCAAACTGTTCCGCCAATCGATTCTTTCCAATAAAGGCTTCGATACCGATAGGAAGATTCAAAAACAGGCCATTATCGGTGACTTTGTAGATGGTTCCAGTAATCTCAGCACCTACATTGAGCTCCTCTAAGGCTTTATCCCATGGATTCTCGAGTGTCTCCTTGTGCGAGAGTGAGATTTGACGTTTCTCGACATCAATTCGAGAGACGACCACTTCTAACTCCTGCCCTTTGGATACAACTTCACTCGGGTGATCGATCTTCTTGGTCCAGCTTAAATCTGTGACGTGGACAAGTCCATCAATCCCTGACTCAAGCTCCACAAAGGCACCAAAGTTGGTGAGATTGCGAACCACTCCATTGTGCTTGGATCCAATCGGGAACCGATGATGTAGATCTTCCCAAGGATCAGAGACCAGCTGCTTGATACCAAGAGAGATCTTGCGACCATCATCATCCACATTCAAGACAATACACTCGACAATCTGCCCCTTCTCTACCAACTGTGATGGATGCTTAATATGCTGAGTCCATGACATTTCAGAGATGTGAATCAGTCCCTCAACCCCTTTTTCAAGCTCTACGAAGGCTCCATAGTCAGCGATTGAGACCACGCGCCCTTGTACCTTGGACTCCTCAGGATATTTCGAATGAATCTCATCCCATGGATGTGGTTGAAGTTGCTTCAAGCCAAGAGAAACTCGCTTGGACTTAGAATCGAAATCGATGACAACCACATTAAGCTTTTGATCGAGCGAAAGAATCTCACTTGGGTGATCTACACGCCCATGAGAGAGATCCGTGATGTGTAGAAGACCATCCACACCACCTAGATCGATGAAGACTCCAAAGTCGGTGATGTTCTTAACGGCACCTTCTAGCACCTGACCTTTCTCAATAGTTTCGAGAATTTCTTGACGTTTGTCCTCAAGATCAGATTCGATTAGCGAGCGGTGAGATACGACTACGTTCTCTGCTTGCATGTTGAGTTTCACAACCTGAAGCTCCATGGTTTTCTCAACATACGCATCAAAATCGCGAACAGGTCTTACGTCAATTTGAGATCCAGGCAAGAAAGCGTCGATACCATAAAGATCCACAACCATTCCACCTTTAATACGACGCTTGATAAATCCTTCAACAATCTCACCCGTCTCGTGAGCTGATTCGATTTTCTCCCATGCAAGAAGGATATCCGCTTTCTTACGTGACAAGATGAGCTGACCTTCACGATCCTCAACTTTGTCCAGGAAGACTTCAACTTCATCGCCCGGGGCAAGGGTCTCAAGGAGACTTGCAGAGAATTCATTGATAGGGACGATACCCTCAGATTTGAATCCGATATCAACTATGACATACTTCGGATCCACAGCAAGAACCACACCTTTTACAATCTCCTTCTCCTCAATTCGGCTGAGCGTATTTTCATACATCGTTACGAGCTCACCAAATTCCTCCTCGGTGTAATCATCAGAGCTCGCCTGGAGCTGCTCAAATGTGTAGACAACATCACTTCTCGTTCCTGAGAAGTCTGGTAATTTAAATTCTGGTTGAGCGTCTGTAGGCTCTGTCACGGCCTTTGGCGCTTCCTCTATTTCAGATTCAGCTTTAACTTCCTCTTTGGAGTCGGTTTTTGCTTTTTCCGCTGCAGGCTTTTCGTCCGCAGGCTTTTTGTCCGCCTCAGCTTTGGAATCCGTTGCTCGCTCGGCTGTAGCCTCGGCCTTAGGAGCTTCCTCTTTGGAGTCGGTTTTTACTTCTTCCGTGGCTTCTTTTGTTGCCTTTTTAGCAGTTGACGCTTTTTTGGTGGCCGGTTTTGCTTCTTCGGCTTTCGTTGCGTCTACAGATTCAGTGCTCGTTTCTTTGTTTTCTGTGTCCTTACTTACCGTTGCACTGTCTTTTGGAGCTTCTGTTTCGTTGGACGCGGTTACGTCCTTCTCAGATGATGTCATGAAGTGAATGTTACATACCACATCTAGGCACTCGCCTACGATGGGATAAAGGTTAATGGTTACATGTTGGTACTTCGTTGCTACAACTTTTACTACATAGGTACTGCTTGTTTACTCTATTGTTAAAGATGTTTTGGACAAAATGTGCTCTACACAAAAGGCTACCTGTTCGTCAAATGTCATTTGGTCTGTTTGCACCACAATGGCATCTTCCGCCTTTCGTAATGGATCGTGCTCTCTCGTAGAATCTAGTCTGTCTCGCTCCTTAATATTTTGTAATACTTCTTCATAGGAAGCGTTTTGACCCGATTCTAGCACCTCTTTCGTTCGTCTTTGGGCTCGCACCTCTGCAGATGCTTGCAAGAAAAACTTCACCTCTGCATCTGGAAACACCACAGTTCCGAGATCACGCCCATCCGCTATGGATGGATGTGCATTGGCATGCTGTCGCATCAAAAGATTGACAAACGCACGAACTGTAGGATTAGCAGCCACCTTACTGACACTACCCGATACTTTTTTTGATCTTATGGCTGCTGTGCAATCCTCCTCTCCGATAAACACCCTAAATTCTCCAGAGTCATACGTGAAGGTGAGAGGCATTTCGTCCAAATTATCAAATAACGATAGATCTTTTCCTGTCTTGATCCATTGATAAGAGATGGCGCGGTACAAAGCACCCGAATCGAGGTACTGAAGGGTTAGCTTAGAGGCTAATGCCTTCGCAGTAGAACTTTTTCCGGATCCAGCCGGGCCGTCTAGTACAATAATCATGACAGAATCGTAATGGTAAGAACCTTTCGTGTTTTTTCAAAGATTTGGTTTGCAAGTGAAACAAACTACTCCTAATTTACTTTACTCTAACAAAACCGTGTCAGAAACAAACTATGCCACAACACAAGTCCGCGATAAAGAGATTAAGACAAAGCGAAAAGCGCATGGCGCACAATCGCTCTCGTCGTTCGAAGCTACGTACGCTCATCAAAAAAGTGCTTGAGTCTTCAAGTAAAAAGGAGGGTGAAACGGCTCTATTACCTGCGGTTGCATACCTTGATCGTATGGGTGTGAAGAATCTACTTCACAAAAATAATGTGGCTCGAAAAAAATCACGTCTCACGAAGTATGTGAATAGCCTAAAATAAGGCATGACTGACGCAACTCCTACGTCCGTCACACACCATAAAGCTTTTCTAATTATCCTGGATGGTTGGGGAATAACCAAAGATCCAGCTGTTAGTGCAATATCTCAGGCGCAATCTCCTGTGATGAATCGCCTGCTGCGGACCTGTCCACATGCTAAGGGATCAGCTAGTGGTCCTGATGTAGGATTACCCGATGGGCAATTCGGTAATTCTGAAGTAGGGCATCTCAATATTGGAGCCGGACGCATTGTATGGCAGGAATTATCTCGGATTGATCAATCCATTGCCGATGGAGACTTTAAGAGAAATCCTGCAATCCAAAATGCCTTAAGCGCCGCACAGACGACGGGGCGACTGCATGTATTTGGCTTACTGGGCGATGGTGGGGTTCATGCTCATATTAACCACCTTCAAGCGATGCTTGCTCTTGCCAATGAGCATGGGATTCCGCATGTCTATGTCCACGCATTTACGGATGGCCGTGACACTTCACCCTCCTCAGGAGCAGGGTTTATCGGTGACCTTCAGAGTTTTATCTCAGACAAACCAAACGTAAAAATCGCGACTATTATCGGTAGATATTACGCCATGGATCGAGATAAACGGTGGGAGCGAACAGAACGGGCTTATCGCGCGTTGATGGACGGCGATGGAGAGGTTGTCACGAATGATGCGCTCCAATCAACTTTGCAAAAACGTTATGCGGAAGGTGAAACCGATGAATTCCTCTCCCCTATTCTTATTGGGGACCATGAAGCTAATATCACTCAAAGCCGAATTCAATCTGGAGACCCTTTGGTGTGTATCAATTTTAGAGGAGATCGAGCTCGTCAACTACTAAAGTCGTTCCTAGCATTTGACGACGTGGACTTTGCGGGGGCGCAACCACTCAAGCACGAAGGCCCCATCGCAACATTCACCGCCTATGACGAAACCTTTGGTTCATTTTTAGAAGTTGCATACTCGCCTCAGCAACTAACCAATACACTGAGTCAAGTCATTGCAACCCAAGGATTACAGCAGCTTCGGGTCGCTGAAACGGAAAAATATGCCCATGTGACCTATTTTTTGAATGGAGGCGTTGAGGAGCCAAACCGAGGAGAAGAAAGGTTGTTGATTCCAAGCCCGAAGGTTGCAACGTATGACCTGCAGCCCGAGATGTCAGCCATAGAATTAACCGATACCCTTGTGCCAAAAATTGAGTCTGGCGCGTTCGATTTGGTGGTTCTGAATTATGCCAATCCTGATATGGTGGGCCACACAGGGAATTTTGATGCAGCGGTTAAAGCCATAGAAACGGTAGATACTCAGTTGGGGCGCTGCTTAGAAGCTGCCTCTGTGGGAGGCTATCGAACATTGATAATTGCAGATCATGGCAATGCAGATGTGATGATTAAGCCTGATGGAAGCCCTCACACGGCGCACACTACGGCAAAGGTTCCCATTATTTTGGTGGAACCGAGCGCAGATGGGTTGTACACATCCGAGACGAGTGCTGAAGGATCAAATCAGCCCAAGTCGAACACATTCGAGGCGAGTGCATCTGAATGGACTCTTCGTGATGGCAAATTAGCCGATATTGCCCCAACCCTGCTCGACCTAATGGGATTAGACCAGCCGCCCGAAATGACGGGGCACTCCTTGATTGGTCCACGCTTGGAATCGGACGAATAAAATTCGGATGAAATAGTGTTGGATTTACATTCGGCACACCCTACTTTGGAATCAAACGAAAGCCACAAGGTTGCGTGTTAGGTAGGAGTAAAAAGATTAACATCGAAGTCAGTAATGGAAGGCAATTTTTCAAGTAAAGTTAGAGACGTTATTCAGTTTAGCCGCGAGGAAGCACTTCGGCTTGGACATGATTATATCGGAACAGAACACCTACTCCTCGGTATTGTTCGCCTGGGTGATGGGGTAGCTGTCAAAATCCTCAAGAATCTCGATTGTGATCTTGCATCACTCAAGCGCACAGTGGAAGAGACGGTTCGCGGCACAGGTGGCTCGGTGACCGTTGGCAATATTCCACTGACAAAGCAGGCTGAGAAAGTACTTCGAATCACCTATCTCGAAGCCAAATTGTACAAAAGTGACACGATTGGCACGGAGCACCTTTTGCTCTCTTTGTTGCGTGATGAAGAAAATATTGCTGCCCAAATTTTGTTGCAGTTTGATATAACGTACGATGGTGTGCGTGAAGAGCTGGATATGATTATTTCTGGTAAAGCTCGTGAAGAGAGTGCCTCTGATGACCAAGATGATGCAGACATGGGGAGTGGCTCAGGCCGTTCTGGACGCGATAAAAAGGATAAGTCCAAAACTCCCGTACTAGATAATTTTGGGAAGGATCTCACAGCTGCTGCCCAAGAGGGTCGTCTTGATCCCATCATCGGTCGCGAAAAAGAGATTGAGCGTGTGGCTCAAGTACTGAGTCGACGCAAGAAAAATAACCCTGTCTTGATCGGTGAGCCTGGGGTTGGAAAAACAGCCATTGCTGAGGGATTGGCCACACGAATTGTGGAGAAAAAGGTGTCCCGTGTTTTGTTCGATAAGCGGGTTGTTGCACTCGATTTAACGGCTCTTGTCGCGGGAACAAAGTACCGTGGTCAGTTTGAAGAGCGGATGAAAGCGGTGATGACAGAGCTCGAAAAGCACCCAAATATTATCCTCTTTATTGATGAACTCCATACACTTGTAGGCGCAGGTGGAGCCTCTGGATCGTTAGATGCCTCAAACATGTTGAAGCCTGCCCTCGCTCGAGGTGATATTCAGGCTATTGGGGCGACTACACTGAACGAATATCGTCAGTACATAGAAAAAGATGGTGCGCTTGAGCGTCGTTTTCAGAAAATCATGGTGGAACCGACGACCGTTGAGCAAACGCATCAAATTTTGAAGCAAATCAAGACAAAATATGAGCGCCATCATTTGGTTCAGTATACCGATGCTGCATTGGATGCTTGTGTGGCGCTTACCGAGCGATACGTTACAGATCACTTCTTACCGGATAAAGCTATTGATGCCCTGGATGAGGCGGGCGCTAGAGTTCACTTATCGAATATTCATATCCCTGAGGAGATTCTTGACCTAGAGGAGCAACTCGAAAAAGTGGGCCACGAGAAAAACGAGATGGTCAAAAACCAACAGTTTGAAGAAGCGGCTAGATTCCGCGACAAGGAGAAAAAGCTTCTCGACTCACTTGACGCTGCCAAGGCTCGATGGGAACAAGATGCTCAAAATATTGTCCATGAGGTGAATGAAGAGGATGTCGCGAGTGTCGTTGCGATGATGAGTGGCGTTCCCCTGAATCGTATCTCACAAAATGAGAGTACACGTCTTCTTGGCATGCGCGAAGAGCTTTCCAAACATGTGATTGGTCAACAAGAAGCCATCGAAAAACTCACTAAGGCCATTCAGCGAACTCGTGCAGGGCTTAAAGATCCAAATCGTCCCATCGGATCCTTTATTTTCCTCGGTCCTACCGGTGTAGGGAAAACCGAAATGGCTAAAGTACTCTCGAAATTTTTGTTTGATAAAGATGATTCACTCATTCGCATTGACATGAGTGAATACATGGAGAAATTTAGTGTCTCTCGACTCGTGGGTGCCCCTCCAGGCTATGTTGGCTATGAAGAAGGTGGGATTCTCACAGAGAAAGTGCGTCGCAAGCCTTATAGCGTCGTATTACTTGACGAAATAGAAAAGGCTCATCCAGATGTGTTTAATATTTTGTTGCAGTTGCTCGATGATGGTGTGCTGACCGATTCCCTTGGTCGTCGTGTCGATTTTAGGAACACGATTATTATCATGACCTCTAATATTGGAGCTCGTGACATCAAAAACATGGGTAAAGGGATTGGGTTTAGTGACTCTGCAGATGCTTTTGATTATGCCAAAATGAAGGCTATGATCCAGGATGCTCTCAAAAATGTCTTTAATCCAGAGTTTCTGAATCGAATTGACGACGTGATCACCTTCAAACCGCTTGAGAAACCAGACCTTGGAAAAATTATCCTGAACCTTGTAGGAGAGCTCAATGCTCGTGTAGAAAGCCTCGGATATCAGTTGGATCTCACCGATGCAGCGCGTGATTTTGTGGCGGACAAGGGATATGATCCCAAATTTGGTGCTCGACCGCTGAAGAGAGCAATCCAACGATTTATAGAGGAGCCTTTGGCTGAAACGTTGCTTGAAAAAGAGCGTGCAGCAGGATCGACAATCAAGATTAAGCTAAACAAAGCCAAAGATGGATTGGTCTTTAGCTGGGTTGCTCCGAAAAAGGGTTCGAAAATGACGGCTGCGGCTGCCAAAAATGACGATTCTTCGAATCAACCAGATGAGCGTGTAATCGCATCAACTCACAAAGGCAGTGACTCAAATCGTGGGAAAGATGCCACGGTCGAGGATCCCACGAGTTCAACATCGTCAGCAAGCAACTCTAGCAAAAGCTAAAAAATTGAGTCAGCGCTTTGATGTTCAAAAGACTTCAAAAAAAAACTCGGAAAGTACATAGATACGTCAGCTTAATTGTATCTGTCCAGTTATTGTTATGGACTATTTCAGGATTGTACTTCTCATTCACCAAAATTGAAAATGTTCGTGGTGAACAGTATCTAGTAGAACAACCAAGTGTTGAGACTAAGATTCAAACAGACTTCATATCCTCAGATGAAGCGTTTAATGCAGTAAGAAATCAAACAACACTTCTGCCTAATGAAATTGAATTAATTGAAAATCAAAAAGCTGGAAGTGAATATAGAGGAAGAGATCTCCCACTATACAAGGTGGTAACAGAGGATGAAAGCGGAAAAGAGATCAACGCGTATCTTGACCCATACAGTGGAGAACTACTTGCATTAAGATCCACCCAGTGGAGGATATGGGACTGGATGTGGGGCGTTCATATTATGGACTGGGTAGAGAGAGACCATATAGATAACATTTTTTTGAAGGTATTCTCCATTCTTGCCCTGGTCACATCACTTTCAGGGGTGATTCTCTTTATCCGAAAGTAACTATCAAGCTCATTAACTGAGCTGGCACGTGTAAATCATTCTTCTTTGATATGGCAGATTCTAGCCTTTTTTTTTGTGCTGTTGTTGATTCTTAGTGCTTGTTGGACTTGAGCCAACCAAGTATATTTAATTAATATTTAAACTCTTGACTCATACAACACCATGAAAAAACTGCTCTTTCTACTTACAACACTACTACTAACCTCTTGCTCAAATAACGTTGAAACAAACGCCACTGTTGGCGAATGGTATCGTGGCGACTTGATGGGTAAGTCCTTCAAGCTTGGTGAACAAAAAAATATTGAGCTGTTAAAAAAGGCAGAACAATACTACAATGACATGGACGCGGAAAATCTAGTGTCTTTGTTTGAAGAGGATGCAAAAATATACAATTATCAAGGCGATGAGTTAACAGCTAACCTGGCGCTCTTTGAAGCTCTTTTTGCTTCTTTAGACTCCTTAGAGTGGACGCCACACGGAATGTCAACACAAACAATTGAAGACAACTCGATTTCAGTAGTATCTATCCCATCAACAGACAAG
>DDIC01000030.1:0-308 GCA_002338335.1 Bacteroidetes bacterium UBA1860 | reverse complement strand
GCCACACGGAATGTCAACACAAACCTTGGAAGACAATTCGATTGCCGTAGTATCTATTCCATCAACCGTTCAACTTTATCCTAAAGATTCAGAAGCAGAAGGATATTATACATTTGAACGATTTTGGATAGTGGACGGTAAGATTAGCACCGTTGTTCATTACAGAAGAGAGTTTCCCACAAATTACGACGAAATCCTTTTGTTGGATTAACCATATTGGGCGTGCACCACAAAGGATTACTATACAAGTATTCATGTTCTATACACAGCCCGTGACTAGGAGTGCTGTGTAGGGGCGTTCACCTAGT
>DDIC01000055.1:3498-5687 GCA_002338335.1 Bacteroidetes bacterium UBA1860 | reverse complement strand
CGCTTCCCTGGAAGTACCTCGATAATGATCCCCGCAATGGCGAGTGTCCATACGACAGCAAAAATAGGCCACCCCACAGACTGGTCAATTTCGACGAGTAAAAAGGGGGTATAACTCCCAGCGATCAGCATGTAGATTGCGATATGATCGAGTTTTTGGAAGATCTTTTTGGCAATCCCTGTAGAGGCATGGTACAGGGTAGACGTTGTATATAGTGCGATTAATGAGCTTACATAGAGTATGGCGCTGAGGATTTTCCATAAGGCACCATCGATTATCGTTGCCCAAATCAACATACCTCCAGCCACAACAGCTGCAACAAGCCCCACCATGTGGGTCAAACTGTTGAAGCGCTCAGACGTGTGTATGGGCTGATTTTTATTGGAAAACATCGCACTCAAAAGGGTGAGTCAAACGGGGTTAACGTGACAGATTCTATGTCAGTATCCTAGGATTGTGCCTGGATGCAAAATACAGCAGGTTGATTGGAGAAAGAAGAGATTTCTTGAGCAGACCAATGCTCCATGGGTTGAGAGAGGATTCGCTCTTCTGCCATGGTTAAAGAAGCGGCCACACATAAGCGAGTCGATCCTTTGCACACCGCTTTACAATCCATGAGCATAGCTTCGGTGCGATGGGGGGTCTCGATAAAGAGTTGGGTTGAGGAGTCTTTGGACGATGCTGCCTCTAAGTCTTGAAGGGCTCGTTTACGCGCTGACGAATCGATAGGTAGATATCCATGGAATGTAAAAGCTTGCCCATTCATCCCAGAAGCCATAAGCGCCATCAAAATGGATGAAGGGCCTACCAAGGGAACTACTTGGATGCCTTTGTCATGCGCCATGCGTACCAAGGTTGCACCAGGGTCTGCCACAGCGGGTGCGCCTGCTTCTGAGAAATACCCTACATCGCCATGGTTGAAGAGGTCCATCAAAGAGAAGATCTCCTCAGGTGGCGTCTTTTTGTTTAGGATGCGATGGGTGCGTTGATAGTCTGGTGTGGGGTGCTGTACCCATTGAAGGAACCCTTGAGCCATCGCTTGTGACTCTACCACGAACTGCTGGATGGAACGGATCGTTGAAAGGGTTGATTCAGGCAGCCCATGATGCTCTACACCTTTGGCTAAGGGTGTTGGAATGAGATACAGTGTGGCCATATCTCAGGCTTCCTTGAATTCTAGCGTTTCCTCCTTTCGACGAGCAAAAAATGTGCCACCCACGGCAATCACCACAACTGCAAGCAAGGAGAGTCCCATCATCGCAAGATTGGAGTAGATGACCCGTTTGTGCAGATCATAGGTCGTGGTCATGACAATCGATTTGGCTGATCCGGGATTATAGCGAATGGCAACGACTTCAGATTCAAGGACATCTGCTGCCAATTGAACCGACAGGGTGAGTCGCTCACGAACCACCTCTCCAGAGGCAGGGGTAAACCGTAAATCAACATAGCCATTGGTCTGAGCAGCAATTTGCTTAATGTCGACTTCTTCAATCACGGCGATTAAGCTTTCCCCTTCATTATAGGTTTGATTCATCCCATTTAGAATCCAGAGTTGATGCCCAATCATCACCACAAAGTAGAGGGGGAGGAGCCAGAGGAGATACGCTAATTTTTTCACGGTAGTAGGTGTGCTGAAGCGTTAGGGTGAATCTGCAAGCCGAATGGCACGCTTTGTAGTTGCAATCAGGGCTGGATCGTAAGATAAGCGTTGTTGATAGTCTTGTTGCATGTGATTCGCAGACAAATGGAACCAAAAAGCAACAGGCAATCGGTCAAAAAGGACCACTTGTACGGTCGTATCACCCGTATATCCACTCGTGCCGATATCGTACCCACCCAAAAACCCCATTCGGCTATCATATTGTGCACCGTACCAGGCAAAATCACGTGTTGTTTGACTCTGATTCATGGGCCAGTCTAACCATGCCATCACCTGTTCAGCTACGGGGTCTTGGTCAGCCTCTCGACGTAATAGCGACTCAAGTGCGTGCTCCATCTCGCTGGCTGTGCTTAATGGAAAGAGCGCCAAGGCATCACGCTCTTGCATAAAGGTGATTCCTAGACGTTGATCTTGCAGTGTTTCGCGCCAAGGTTGTTCTGCCTCTCTTGATGGGGTATGATAGGCTTTTGATAGCGCCCACATCCATTGATGGCCTGCTTGCCTAGCAGCTCGTTGGGGAAATATT
>DDIC01000055.1:1014-3170 GCA_002338335.1 Bacteroidetes bacterium UBA1860 | reverse complement strand
AAGCCTGTCACGTCAAACGTATCGGCCTCAGCGTCGAGCACGCCATGAGCCATGGCAAGATAGATCCCCGAAAATGGAACTGGAGCCTCCGTATGCGCCCAACCAAAGGACTCTCGCCAACGGTCATGATGGCCTTGCAACGACTCTTGCCCTATGGTGTGGATCAAGGCATCAGCCAGTGCAAGATCACCCATTTCGGGTAATAATTCTGCCGCTTTGTCCAGCGTGACAACAAGTTCTCCATCTTCTTCACGAATTCCAGGATCTGATCCAACACGGGCGCGCAGAGCATCTTCCAAAGCGACGTGGTCCTGTTCGCTCACTCCAGGAATTTGATAGGAAGTGATGTCTTGCCATCGGAGTTCTTGATCAGCGCTCAAGGATCCTTGTTCGATTTCCTCTGCTAGAGCTATCAATATCCACAAACTGGACAACATCCCGATGGGTCGAGGGGTTTCGGCGTTCAACGCTAACGTTGAATCTTGTCCAACGACCTGACTCACTAACGAGACAGGCGTAGGTTGCTTACGAATGTATTCCGTTAATCCCTGCAGTGAGTAGGTGTCTTCCACCCATTCAGAGCCTTCTGCCATCCCTTCGCGATTTGAGAAAAGCGTTTGATAGGCGTCACGGTTAATCCATACGATACTCCCAAGAAGAATCACGGCAAATGTGATGAAAATGAGAATAAATTTTAGGATACGGATCATACTTAGGGAAGGTGACTAGTTATTCAAGAGCGTTTGAATTCAAGGCCTTTTATTTTTAAAGCTTGGTTGCTTAGGATCTTGTAAGCTCAAGACGTTGGATAAGGTAACGAAATCTGACCCTCGAATCGTTTGCCCGCTGGTCCTTGAAGAGTGCATGCCACAAAGGTGTGATCTCCCGTCCGCTTTGCCCCAACGTGCAACTCTCCTCCATCGGTGTACATGTTGATCGATTCGACGTTTGAAGCACCTTCAAAAGGTTGAGTAGACCACCAAGCTAAAGCGCTCGCTACCACACCCGTTCCACAAGATTTCGTCAGCGCCTCGACACCTCGCTCAAACGTGCGAACGAATCGCCCATCCGCATAAGCTAAACACTCACTGGCGTTGGTAACCTTCGGTTGAAAGATCTCATGCTGACGTAGCGCCTCAAGTTCATGATACGACGCAGGTTGGCAGACTACCACGTGTTCGGTTCCAGTAAAGACCTGAAACACCTCGCCTAGGTGCGCTAGTGGTTCCACAGGACCAAGATGTTGGACCATAATCTCGCCAGGAAAGGTCAGTGCAATCATGGAGTCATTGCCCTCAATATTGCCGTTACCAACACTCTGGCCATTTTCTTGACCCGCGCTGCCAATCCCTTCGGACTCTATGTGATGAACGGGATAATGAACTCCATGCACATCAATGGCTCGAGCCTCCGGATGCAACGCGGCAAAACATCGCCCACCGTTGCCACACATCCCAGCATCACTTCCATCTGGATTCAAAAATCCCATGAAAGGGACTTCATCCGTACCTCCCTCTCGTGTCCAAAGCACACCATCCGCCCCTATCCCTTTGTGGCGATCACACAAAAGCGGTGCCCACTCTCGAAGGCTCTGCATCCCACCGTCGCTTGGTTTCGAAAGGCTCTGAATCGACACCTC
Organism: Bacteroidetes bacterium UBA1860; assembly: GCA_002338335.1. GTDB lineage: Bacteria > Bacteroidota > Rhodothermia > Balneolales > Balneolaceae > UBA8296. Next base: position 1,531 of record DDIC01000055.1, on the reverse strand, counting down.
CTCCGGTAGTGAAGGTAGATACACAAAGTCGTTTCCAGTAGCCTCGACTTTCCAAAAAGGGATCGTTATCCGACTCATCCTGCCGCTGGATAATGTTTCCAGGGTTCATGGCGAGCAATGATGGGGTCTTCACCTCGCATGAGTGCGGCAAATCGGAAGGAGACAACAGGAAGGATTAACTTCATCTGTACATTTTGCATTAACCATGGTTTAACCTCACTCACCACATCAATCATCTCTTCCACACGGGCGTCCTGGAGCGCCTTGATAAAATCAACCATCACTTTGGCATGATCTTGGTGCAGAATCAATGTTGTATCGCCTGTTTCACGTAAAAGGAGCAAGTCACGAAGCATCCACTCTAACGACCCAAGCCAAGCGATTTGCTGCTCTAGGGAATACCCTTGGGACACATGTTGGATCAATGAACTCAACGCCGCAGCATCCATCGTGTAGGAAGCGCGTAAAAACTGAAGTAGCTCTTCTTTGCTCGATCGGAAGGCATCCACATCCATCG
>DDIC01000055.1:0-719 GCA_002338335.1 Bacteroidetes bacterium UBA1860 | reverse complement strand
GGAAGGCATCCACATCCATCGCTCTAGCGAGCCCCACCTGCCCATTACTCAACTGAGCCGCAAGCTGAGCATCTTCCAGAGGCCGCCCCTCAGTGACTAGAGCCTCTATAATCTCCTGTTGTGTGCATGGCTTGAGCCTCAAAACTTGGCATCGAGACAAGATGGTTGGCATTAAGGTGTCAGTAGAAGGCGTGGTAAGCAAGAATAGGACGTCCTTGGGAGGCTCTTCAAGGAGTTTCAAAAACGCATTTGCAGACTCAGCTCTCATTGTGTGAATGTCATGGAGCACCACAACCAAGCGATCGGCTGTATTGGGGCGTAATACAGTCACAGGCTTGATTTGCTCTCGGAACTGTCCAATCGAATAAAATGAGCGCAAATTTGATCTCTCTTGGTCCTTGGAATCTCCTTGCACGGGTGCCCCCTCGTGGTCAAATACATAGGGGTCTTGATGCAATTTCTCAAGACGTTCTTTACGAGCTCCATCGCTGAACGACGTAGGCTCTGGCAGAAAGACATGAATATCAGGGTGATGAAACCAAGAGCGCTGTCCCCCTTGAATAGCTTCCGCAAAGGCTAATGCAAGGGCTAATGTGCCAGTCCCTTTTGCACCCGCAAATAGGTACGCATGGCCAAGACGTCCAGACGCCAGGATTGACCGACACTGTTCACGCAGGGTCGACTGCCCCACAAGGTGAGGATGATCAAGGGGAGAATGG
>DDIC01000061.1 GCA_002338335.1 Bacteroidetes bacterium UBA1860 | reverse complement strand
AAGGAGTCATGCCTTGACAAACAAAAAAAAGCCCCCTTCGTTTCCGAAGAGGGTTTTCCGCTCTTTCACTTACCAAGCCTATAACGACCTGACAAATTCATTATTGTGAGTCCTTGCAAAAAAACTCACAAACGGTCAACGTATTACTCTTGCACCAACCACATGTCGCTGTTGATGTTATCTCCACCTATGCGAGATACCGCAGCGTCATAATTTGCTTTGTTGAGTAGGGGTTCATCGCCTGGGTAGCGGAATCGTACTGGGACAACATCATTATTAATGTTATTCAAGGTTGGTTCCATTGCGGGACGCCCTGTTCTCCTCCAATCAAACCAAGGCTCGAGACCTGTAAAGAATAGAGCAACCCATTTTTGTGATGCGATGCGCTCAAGTTTGTCCTCAGCACTAGCAAAATCTACGCTTGGTTGTGCCATATAATCTGCTGGTGAGTCAAATGTTACACCATTAATGGACGTGTATGGAAACAAGGTCTCTGCATTATACTGAAGCATGCTGCTTATGACACCTGCATCATAATGTGCCTTGGCATCTGCACTAATCATCCCACGCTGGGCTGCTTCTGCTAGAATGAACTCTTGCTCAGCGTGTGTCATAATAATGCCTTTTGCTCGGGATGCACTTGTTTGGTGACCGGCATAGTTGTAATACCGATATCCTAATAGTGATGTATTTCCACCCTCAAGAGCGCCGTTTATATAACCTAAATACCTAGGGTCATCTCCAGTTGGTACGGGCGCATTTGCGGGACGAGCGTAAATCTCGAGTCTAGGATCATTCCAGTTGCTTAGTGAATCAACAGCACGTGATGATATCGCAACCGCATCAAAATCACCCACCTTTAACTGAAACGTGGGATAGATGTTTGGGGATGTCTCTAGATATGTCAACATACCACCATCATTGACTCCGGACATTAAATTACCTTGACTTACAAGAGACTGTAAAGCGCTGGCTGCTTGTGATGGCACCTTGTCAGACACACGTAGCCAGAGACGTAGTTGAAGCGCATTGGCAAGTTGCTCCCATTTTTGAACATCTCCATCGTACAGAATGTCACCATTGAGAGTACTTGTTGTTGAGCTTAAGAGACTCGATGCCTCACTCAACGTAGCAATGATGCCGTTTGGGCCCAGATAAATCTCTTCTTGAGTGTCATATGCAGGGAATAAGACATCTTCATCTGCGCCAATAGCCTCAGAGTATGGGATATCTCCATACGCATCTGTCAGAATAGAGTAAATCCATGCCCGGAGGACTAAAGCAACACCTTGTGCGGCTGTATTTCCCTCTTCAACAGCGACACCGTGTAGACTTTCAACGTCACGTAATGTTTCATAGAGCGGACTCCAAACAAAGTTATTGAAGGAGTTCCACTGGTATGAGTCCACTTGGATCCGAAGTGTTTTGGCTGTGATTTGTCCAATGTTGTTCCCCACCAAATATGACATGGTTACATGTGCATTCACAGAGCTTCTGATGGCACTAGGAACTAGGGCCTCTGAGCCAACTTCTGTGGGTTGGTTGGGATTTGTGTTGACAGCGTCAAAGCCATCTGTACATGCGGAGATCATTACTGTAAGCAACAGCATTACTCCTAATTTTTGGATGTTTTTCATCATTCTTTTTTTTGGGCTTTGCATTCGTGAGAATAGATTCAATGTTTTATCAATTTTCATGTCGTACCTCTATCAATTTTAAAGCCCGAAGTTGATCGTGAGGCCAAAGTTCCGCGTGGATGGAATGGATGTACTTTCAAAACCTTGAACAATACGCCCATTACGAATTGAAAATGCCTCTGGATCGATAGTTGGTACGTCAGTGAACAACAATAGGTTACGACCTACAGCGGAGACGTTTACGTACTTGAGCCCCATAGACTCTGCTACGGAAGAAGGGAGACCATAGGTTAATCTCATTTCACGAAGCTTCATCCAGGTATTTTCATAGGTAGCTGAAGTGATGACATCGCGATTAAACTCATTGTTATAGTACTTAATGACATAATCTCGAGTAGCTACTCCCACGTCATTAGGGACATACTCTCCATTTGGACCAATTTTCACACCTGGCCCAACAAACGAACCTGAGTTAATAGGGTCACCCCAGATGATATTACCATTGGCATCACGCGGTGGCTGTCCATTTGAGTCGTAATTCAAAGGTGGCAATTCGACACGTCCTACAAGAATACTCCCAAGACGTTCGTCATCTTTGTTGGTAATCGCCCCACCACCTACGAGTAGTGCTTGAGAGCGGCTATAGATGTTACCACCAACGCGACCGTCAAATTGAATAAAAAGAGAGAAGTCTTTCCAGCGGAAGGTGTTCCCAAATCCATAGGTAAAATCAGGCTGATAAGTACCTGCACTCACTTTCTCTGAGGTATTTAAAACAGGTAATCCATTTTCATGAATAATCTGACCCTTGTATGGACCCGATTGAACACGCTCAAAGTCAAACCCAATGAGCTGACCAAGTGGTTGGCCTACACGAGCCTCTAGAGAAAGATCCTGTCCACCATCCGCTGGATACATATCTGGGACGATTAGGTAGGAGTCAATTCCGTCTGCGAGCGACACTACTTCACTTGTATTTCTTGCATAATTAGCGGTGACCTCCCAACTAAAGTTTTGCTTTTGGATGGGGGTACCAGAAACGAGCAGCTCAATACCTTCGTTTTTAATTTCACCCGCGTTAATCAATTTGGCATCATAGCCAGTTGATTTGGCAAGCGGAAGATTAATGATCTGATCCTTACTTCGGATGTCATACCACGTGAAATCGACACGGAGTCTATTGTCCAGGAAGCGTAAATCTGTTCCCAATTCTAAACTTGTTGTACGCTCTGGCTTGAGCTCAGGATTGCGCAGCAACGAACTTTCGGTAGCAACAAACTGCCCACCCCAGACATTGCCATAGTTGTAGACATTACGCGTGTTGTATGGATTTGTATCGCCACCTACCTCAGCATATGCTGCACGGATGTTTGCAAAAGATAGCCAAGGGGCATTTATGTCAAACAAATCCGTTAAGGCCGCAGTTAATGAAACACTTGGGTAGAAGTATGAGTTATTATCCGTTGGAAGAGTAGAAGCCCAGTCATTACGAGCTGTAAAACTCAAGAAAATGGAATTCTGAAAGGAGACTTCAGCCAATCCAAACACGGATTGGATCTCTTTTTCTTGCCTGAACTGGCTTGTAGCAATATCGCCTAGTGAGTTCCCAATATTAAATAGGCTTGGAACCACTAATCCATCTGCAAAATTACGGACTTCCGATGCCTCTTGTCGCATAGCATTTGCACCAACAGACACCTCATAATTAATGTCTTTGGTCGCATCTCGCTCGCTATACGTTAACAAGACCTCTTGATTTGTTTCCTTGAAATAAAGCTCATCTTCGCGGTAACTCCCACGATTTTCAAAGGTTGCAAGAGTTGAGATAGCGCGACGATATTGCCTTGACTCGTTGTTTACATCTCCACTTGAACGGAACCGAGCTTTCAACTTAGAGGTGATATCATACTCTAATTGAACATTTCCTATAAAGCGTTGACGTTGATAGCTATTGGTGTTTTCGTTAACAAGGAAATATGGATTATTGGTCCATAGCAACTCATGATTGGACTGTTGCAGGCCTTCCTGTCCCTCCACCCAATAATTCTCGAGACGTGAGAGATTTAGGTTTCTGGGATACCATAACCAACCATACATAATGGATGACGACTCATCATACCCTGCATTAGGTACATTATCTGACCCCCCATCAATGTAGTTCATGTTACCACTAACCGTTATACGATTGTTTATTTTAGTCCCGCCATTCAAGGAGAAACTATTACGCGTTAGATCTGTATTTGGAACAATTCCCTGCTGGTCTAAACGCATGAACGACATTCTAAAGTTAGACGTACGATCATTGAAGGTTAAGGCAATATTATTCGTGTTTTTAACACCTGTCTCATAGAACCCTTTCACATTATCTGGTTGGGGTAGAAAAGGCTCAGGTCCATTGGAACCAAATTGGCGTACCATACGCCCATCCATTCTAGGCCCCCAACTCTCGCCGAAGGCATCATAAGTTCCATAATATTGAGTACCTGTCTCATAATCACGACGACCGTATCCACCGCCACCAAAGGTGTTTTGCCAGTCAGGATGGCGAAGCACGCTTGATACAAGTAGGTCGGTTGTGAAGTCGACACTTATTCCTTCTGCTGCATTCTGACCTGTCTTTGTAGTAATCAAAATGACACCGTCACTCGCACGTGTTCCATACAGCGCAGAGGCTGCAGGTCCCTTTAGAACCGAGATAGATTCAATATCATACGGGTTGATAATACTGGCAGCATTCCCAAAGTCAATGGTTGAAGACCCGTTTAATCCATCGCCAGGAGTTGTTAGTCCATTGGTAATGGGAAGACCGTTGACCACAAATAGCGGTTGGTTATTTCCTGTAAGTGAAGACTCTCCACGAATCGTAATATTGGACGAAGCCGTTACACCATTGGAGCTTCCAGTGATTTGAACACCAGCAACTTTACCAGAAAGTGAGTTAACAAGATTAGTCTCTTTGGCACTTGTAAAATCTTCTGCGTCAATCGTCTCTACAGAATAACCAATAGATTTTTGATCTCGTTTAAAGCCAAGCGCTGTAACAACGAGGTCATCTAGTTGCTCAATCTGAGACGTTAACTCTAGAATGGTGCCATCTTGAATTGGCAGATTGACAAACAAATCATTATACCCGACAGCGGATACACGCATTTGAGTAGCAGATTGTGGTATGTCAAGTGAATAATAACCTTCAGCATCGGTTGTTTGACCTCCGAGAGATTCCCCATCACTGTCTAGATAAAGAATAGTTGCAAGAAGTATGCCTTGCTGTGTTTCTGCATCCACGACCTGTCCAGTAACGAGCTCCGCATCTTGTGCGAAAGCGGTGGTGGGTGCAATGGAAATGATCATCCCTAGCCCAAGGAGTATTGGACGAAAGAAGTGTTTAAAAGAGCTCATGTAATGATTCTTTTTTAACCTTTAGGGTTCCTAATGGTTTAAGGAAGTAAGGCGTGAGTTTACAGCCACGGATCTCTTGATCGCAGCTGCGGTGACGGCACGTAAAGTGTGATTGTGAAAGAGTTTAGTTTTACGCCGTCACGCAGATTACTGACAATCACATTTACATAATATAAGCCATATTTTACATAAATGAAATTATGTAAAGTAAGCTCTGCTCTGCCTAACGGGCGTATTATGCCCTATGACTCAGCTTTTTGAAAGAAATTGAGCAGCCCTCTCATCCGTTTTCTGTCTTTTATAATGAATAATGGAACAGAAAAATCGGATTGAACCAGTTTTTCTACGACCGTACCTCTAAACAGTGCGCTGGTAGGATTTTTCCCTTTGGACCCAAGGACGATCATATCGGCCATCTGTTGGAGTGCCTCATGGCGCACGACTTCCGATAACTTCCTCCCTTCACTGAGCGAAAACACATACTCAATCGTTTGATCCTTGAGTTCACTTTGCGAGATCAGTTTGTCCGCCTTAGTACGAAGCACTTTGCGGGCTTTGTCTGCAAGCTCTTCTGTGGGGGTTGTGAGTGGAAAAAATTGTGCTGGAAGTTCGAACACATGTTGTGCTGTGATTTGAGCGTTAGACTTGGCAGCAAATTGAGCCGCTGCCTTCAGGGCCGTGAGAGATGCCTCGGTAAAGTCGATGGGCACCATAATTTTTTCGATACTCGTGCGCGTTTGCTCAGGGACAAACAGAACGGAATTTTCCATAAACGACGCAATCGAGCTCAAAATCAACCCCGTTCCTTTGTAGGTTGTTTTCTTGCCTACCAGAGTAATATCTGCTTTGAGCTCTACCGAAGTTTCAAGAATGGTTTCCAATGCATGTCCATACTCCACATGGATCGTTGGCTTGATAGGAGAGCCTTAGCTGGTCCAATTCTTGAGTGATGGTCTCCGTAAGCTCTTCTCTAAGGATCTCATCCAATGGCTGATCGAGTTCTGGAAACTCATCCACCAATTCTTTGGGCACATCAAATTCCTTAATCACATGGATATAGTGCACATCATCCATATCGAGCAAGTCAGCGATAAAGGCACTATACCGAATTAGAATCGTATCCATGTTGGATAGATCAAGGCATACCAGCAGTTTGTTGGATTGATTAATCATGACGTTTTTGATTGTGTGCTTGCGTCGTTTGGAACTGAATTTTGGCCATTCGTGGTTGCGGTTTCCTCCTCACCGCCGCCAACAGCAGATTCATTTGCTGCCGATTTGTCTGCTGGAGCTTTTGTAGCTTGACTCTCAGAACGACGCTTTAATACATTTCGCACTAGTTCGGTGTAGACTTCTCGTTGTCGACCTTCATCTGTACGCTGAAGGCTTTCGTGCTCCTCTTGAAGACCTTTATACAAGCTATAGCACATAATGAGCACAATGACGGCAAAAGGTAGACCAGCTAGTATGGAAGCTGTTTGAAGCGCTGTTAATCCACCGCCAAGCAATAATACAGCTGCTACCAATCCTTCCATTTGTGCCCAAAAAATCCGCTGTCCAACAGGGGCGTCAAGTTTTCCACCTGAGGTTAGACTATCTACAACTAAAGACCCAGAGTCTGATGAAGTCACAAAAAAACTCACAACCAAGATGATGGCAAGCAGATTAATGAAAAAACTTGCAGGAAATGACTCTACCATGACAAACAGTGCTGTAGCGACATTCTCTTGAACAGCCTCAGAAACAACGCTATTCATTTGCAATTCCTGAAAAAGAGCTGTACCCCCAAAAGCACTTATCCAGAAAAAAGTCAATAATGTTGGAACGAGCAGTACCCCAAGTATAAACTCCCTCACAGTACGACCTTTCGAAATTCGTGCAATAAACATTCCAACAAATGGAGACCAAGCAATCCACCATGCCCAGTAGAATACCGTCCAGCTATTCTGCCATGCTCCTTCTGTGCGGTACGACTCTGTCCACAAAGAGAGTTGAACTAGGTTTTGAGCATAATTACCCGTGTTTTGGACGAATGAGTCGAAGATAAAAAGAGTAGGCCCTGCTAAGACGACAACAACAAGCAACACAGCGGCAAGTCGAATGTTAAACTCTGATAAAACACGAACGCCTTTATCTAATCCAAGGATTACAGACACAGTCGCGGCCATGGTTATAATTCCAATTAGGATAACCTGCGAGATCGTAGTGTCTGGAATGTCAAATAGATGATTTAACCCCGCAGCAATTTGTTGTACGCCCAGACCCAGTGTGGTCGCTAGGCCGAAAAGTGTCGAGACAACAGCAAGAACATCAATGAGGTCACCCATCCAGCCGTGGATTTTACTACCTAGCAATGGGTGGAAAATGGAGCGAATGGATAGCGGCAATTTTTTATTGAAAGCAAAGAAGGCAATGGCTAGGCCTACGACTGCATAAATAGACCAAGCATGTAGCCCATAATGCAAAAACGTAATTTGCATGGCGGTTTGCGCTGCCTCAGCATCTTGCCCTTGAGAGAATGGATTGTTAATAAAATGGGTAATGGGCTCTCCGACTCCCCAAAAAAGAAGCCCTATTCCCATACCTGCCGAAAAAAGCATCGAAAACCACGCAAAGTTGCTGAACTCTGGTGTTGCTTTCTCTCCACCAATTCGAATTCCCCCAAAACGGCTAAACGCCAGATAGATGCAAAAGAGCAGAAACAAATTGACAGCGATGATAAAAAACCAGCCCGTGTAGGTTGATACACCATCCTGAATCGTGGAGAAGATGTTCTCCATCTGACTTCCAAGCGCCAGAGTCACAGCAATGAATGCAAGTGCAACAATGGAGGAAGTCCAGAACACTGGACCATGAAAGTCGAAATAACGATTCTGAATGCTAAACTTGCCACTTCGAATTGGCCCGATGGCGTCGTCGTCCTTCGGTTCCTTTTCGTGTTGTGTCATAGATAATGGGTCTTGCGAAAGCCAGCCCTAGCCCATGTATGGATACGTCCAATCCGTTGGGGGATCAGTTGTCTCCTTCATAGATCTCATCGATAACCAGCGGTAAAGATGCGGGATGCTTCCTGCTTTGTCATTGGTGCCGGATTTACGGCTTCCACCGAAAGGTTGCTGGTTCACCACAGCGGCGGTCGGTTTGTCGTTGATGTAAAAGTTTCCTGCAGCTTGGCGCAGTTTGTCAGCCATGTGCTTGAGTACGTGCCGATCACGGGCAAAAATCGCACCTGTCAACGCATAGGAGGAGGTTGACTCGCAAATGTCTAGGGTCTCTTCAAATTTGGCGTCTTCATACACATACACGGTCAAGACGGGCCCAAATATCTCCTCTTCCATGGTCACAAAATGAGGATTGGTTGTAAGAATCACCGTTGGATGGACAAAATAGCCTACAGAGTCATCTGCATCTCCACCAATAATCACCTCTGCATCGCTGGCCTGACGTGCCTTGTCGATGTACCCTGTAATTTTATCGAACGCTTTTTTGTCAATCACAGCACCCATAAAGTGACTGAAATCTTCCACATCGCCAACCGTAATCTTGGCAATTTCTTGCTCTAGATGGGCTCTGGTATCCGACCAAAGGCTTTGGGGTACATACATCCGGCTAGCCGCGGAGCATTTTTGCCCCTGATACTCATAAGCTGCACGGATGGCAGCTGTGGCAATCACAACCGGATCTGCACTCTCGTGAGCGAAAATAAAGTCCTTCCCACCTGTTTCGCCAACAATACGTGGGTAGGTTTTATAGGTCTCAATATTGTTTCCGATCGTCTTCCATAAATGGTGAAACGTCCCAGCAGATCCAGTAAAGTGAAGCCCAGAAAGGTCAGGAGAAGCAAGAGCAGGATCCCCCACATCAGCTCCCATCCCAGGAAGAAAATTGATCACCCCATCAGGCAATCCAGCCTCCTGTAGAATGGTCATCAAAAAATAATTGGAGTAAAACGCAGTCGGCGAAGGTTTCCAAAGCACGACATTGCCACATAATGCAGGTGCGCCAGGAATGTTGCCTGCAATGGCGGTAAAATTAAATGGACTCACCCCAAACACAAAGCCCTCTAGAGGACGGTACTCCACACGATTCCACATTCCATCCGGTGAATAGGGTTGGTCTTCGATCAGTCTTTGGTAATACCATGAATTAAACCGGAAGAAATCGCAAAGCTCCCCTGCTGCCTCAATTTCTGCTTGTTGTGCCGTCTTGGACTGCCCTAGCATCGTCGACGCATTCATGAGGTTGCGGTAACGGCCCGCAATCAAATCAGCCGCTTTATTAAAGACAGCTGCACGTTCTTCCCAAGGGAGATCTGCCCAGTCCTTTTGCGCCTTCTTAGACGCGTCGATAGCCATCGCAACCTCTTTTTCGCCACAAAGGTGAGCTTTGGCAAGGACATGACCATGGTTGTGCGGACAAACAACATCATACGTATTCCCCGTCTTGAACTCTTTTCCACCGATAATGGCAGGAATCTCAATCGTCTGAGATTTAAGTCTTTTGAGCTCCGCTTGAAGTGCTTCACGCTCTGGGGTACCAGGCGCATAGCTCAGATAGGGCTCGTTTTTTGGCTCGCGAAGATGAAATTTGGCAATACTCATGGTTTTGGCTCCAACAAATAATGAATCTAGAGGGAGGGTCAGGTACCCATTCGTGCATTAAGTACATATAATTGTGCTACGTCGTGCAACAAGGATACTAAAAGGATGGCCTGCACCCAAATCGGTTCATGGATGTGGATTGTGGCTCTCCCAATGTGTCAAGACAAACTAACGGTTACCATCTCTTCTTTCAACTGGAATGGGTGTTTCAAAAATTCCGTTATTTTTGTGTAAGGAATCACTTACCAATGATTCTGTCTTTCTAACTCTAGTTCATCTCAATCCAATGAAAAAAGCACTTGGTGGATTTATCGCGGTGGCCGCTCTAGCTCTTGCTGGATGGTTCTTTACAAATAATAGCAATTCCTCTACGCCTGAAGTCCCGACTTCTGAAGTCGTTACGATTTTGAAGTATAACGACTATCAATGCCCAACCTGTAAGAATGTTCGCCCCATGGAGAAGCAATTGCTCGCCGAGTATGGGGATAAAATAGATTTTCAGTACCGTCATTTTCCGTTGGATATGCACCAGTTCGCCCCTTTAGCTGCTCAAGCTGTTGAAGCAGCCAAGCGACAAGACGCCTATGATGGAATGCATGAGCGCATCTTTGACGAGCAAGCGATTTGGTCTTCAGGCAATGCAAGACAGTATTTCTTTAGCTATGCGGAAGATCTTGGCCTAGACATGGCGCAGTTCGAATCGGATATTGACTCTGAAGAGATCATAGCCATTGTAGAATCTCAACGTCGAGAAGGGAACAGACGATTGGTCACAGGCACTCCGACCTATTTTATCAATGGGCGTAAGATCAGTGGAATCCCTGCCAATGTTGAGCAGTTCAAAGACCTCGTAGATCTCTATTTAGCGGAGGGGTAATCCCTCCATTGGCTGGGCTTTATCTCCATATCCCGTTTTGTCAACAAGCTTGTAGCTATTGCGATTTCTACTTTTCGACCCGTTTGCAACGGGTTGATGATTTTGTAGATGCGATGGAGCTACGTATTCATCAGGCCGGACGGTCTAGATGGGGCTCAACACCATTCAAAACCCTCTACTTCGGGGGTGGAACTCCCTCACTTCTCTCTTTGGAGCATTTAGAGAGGCTTCTATTGGCTGTCGATCAGGCCTTTAAGACAGACTTCCAAGAAATCACACTAGAGCTCAATCCCGAAAATAGTTCAAAAGAGTACTTAGAGGGTTTAGCTTCGCTCGGGATTACCCGTTTGAGTGTTGGGATTCAAAGTCTTCAGCCACAC
>DDIC01000049.1:1916-24088 GCA_002338335.1 Bacteroidetes bacterium UBA1860 | reverse complement strand
TGCTTGCGCAGAAATTAAACTGTCCGTTTTTACCCATTCCACAAGAGCCGTCAATCCATTCTTCGTGGGGGGATAATCTCCAACGCGTGAATTGTATAATACGAGAGCATCCCGTACGAGCTCCATTCTGTGACGCACGTTTTCTGTCATCTCTTGCTCTGCAATCACAGCTTTGTAGGGATCTGTGAGGGATCGATAGAGTAGGTAGGATAGTGCAACGACTATCACAAACAACACAATGCTTAAAATCTTGGTACGAGAAGCGAGTCCCATAAGGGTAAAATCGTTTGGTTAGTTAAAAACTGAAAATAGTCGCACAGTCTTTGATATGCAAACGAATGGCACGAAGACAATGTAAAAATTGTGAAAACATTCTATTTTAGAGGGACTTTAGATTCCCCTAATTTTTGATCACACAATCCATTATGATCTACAAGCAACACGCCTTTTACCTCTGCAAAACCCCACTAAGCGCCTCAGGTGTGTCTGATGTTGAAGTGTTGAGTCAAGAAGTCGATACGAAGGATTTTCCTAAACTGTTCAAGGAGTTTGAAACAAAACGCTCTCATGCGTTTAACCAAGATCAACTTTATAGCATTGTCCGTGCGGACGATGTGTTTGATTTGATTCGCGCGACTTCGGCCGATGAAGCCAAGGAGTTAGCATGGGAAAAAGCACAACCTGATATCGTAACGAATTTGCAGCACCGCTCGATGCAGCAAGGGGATAAAAACGCGACAGCAATTCTTAAGGATGTCCACGGGATCGAGAATTAATCGATTCAAGGCGTTTTTTGCGTCAACCTTTTTTTACCGGTAAGGATTTTGCTCTGAAGGGTTCTGAGATAGTATGAACGGTCTGTTGACCGTACTCATTTACGTTGATTTAACTAATCTCATAACCTTATGAATAATCCTAAAGACCTACACTCCAATCACCAAAGCTACACGACGACACTCGTTCGTCAGCTCGATCAATGCTTGCAATCCCTTCCTGAAGGACTCACCTCAGAGATAACCTTGACTCAGGAATGGAAATCCATGATCGCCTCATATGAATACATGAACAACCTCCACAAAGAAAAAACCCTCAATCGAACGACAACGAGACATTTTATTGACGTGAAGTCAGCTGTCCATGATCTGCGCATGAGGGTTGATGCTCACTATTCGGAGGCATACTCCTCTGTTGTGGCGCGCCGTGAAGCCACCATACAACAAGCGATAGGCTCCAAGCACATGCGATACGCGCGACGGATCCAACTGCTGCAAGAATTGCATCGTGAATGGGGGCAACTTCCATCGCTCATGCATTTGCATGAACGTGCTTTATGGCAGCGCTTCAAAACCGCGGTGAAAGAAGCTCAACATTATGAGTCCAAAACACGTCATTTTGAGGTTGCAGATGTTGGAGTGGCGTATCATGTGAAAAAACATTTGCTCCATGAGGCTAAAATGGTGCAAAAGGATCTGACCAAATCTCAGGCTCTTCAGCGACTTCGAGAGATAGAATTGCATTGGCGAAACTTGCCCAATGCAAATGTTGATCTGGATAAACGATTGAGGACCAAACTACGAGCTATCCAGCGAGCTGTTGAGGAGCGCCCTGAAGAGTAGGAAGCCGCTATCGCATTCTCTGCTAGGGAGATGTTGGATTTATTGTGGAGGGCTGAAAAACTTAACATTCAATTAATAGTAAGGCGTTATTTTTTTATTGCTTTCCTTAACCAAGATTCTAAATCCTTTATGAAAAAATTCAACATTTCCCTACTCATGTTCATCGGCCTGTTTACATCCATGGCCTTTGCTCAGTCGTACCAATTTAGCGGTAAAGTCACTGATGAAGACAATGAACCAATATTTGGCGCAACCATTTACATAGAGCAGCTTAATGTAGGTGATTACACATCCACTGAAGGATTATTCTCAATTGATGTGCCTCTAGAAACAATCACGTACCGTGTATCAGCAGTCGGTTATGAGACACTCTCTGAAACGATTAACCTGCCTCTGGACAAGACGATTGTTTTGAAATCTGTTTACACAGAATTACCTCAACTCGAAGTTTCAGCTCAAAGAGCAGACATTTCCACCCCAGCTGCTTACTCATCGTTAAGCAAAACAGACATTGAAACAGAAGGCGCTGGAAGAAGCTTACCTGAAATTCTCTCTGCAACACCATCCGTTTATGGAGAGAATCAAGGCGGAAGTGGATTGAATGCTCGATTAAATATACGAGGATGGAGTGACGACAACGGCTCAAGTAATATTTCACTTATGGTGAATGGTGTTCCAGCGACGGATCTCGAGAATGGAAAAAACTATTGGAGCAATTGGGCTGGTTTGGTTGATGGAGCCGGTTCCATCCAAATTCAGCGTGGACTTTCAAATGTAAATTTAGCTAGCCCAGAACCCGGTGGTGCCATCAATATCCTCTCAGAGCCTGCAAAATCTCAGGCTGGTGGAACAGTTACCTTTATGGGTGGTTCTGGCCAATATGAAAACGTCATTGTAAATCTAAACTCAGGACTGATCAACGATAAGTTTGCATTTTCCTTTACAGGTAACCGCCTCACAAGTGATGGAATTGCAAATGGAACATGGGCTGACTCATGGTCATATAATGCAGCAGCGACTTATATACTAAATGAAAAAAATTCATTTGGATTGTATGCAGTTGGCGCTTCCCAAAGACACAGCCAACGACAGTGGGCTCAAAACATTGGTTCATTTAGCCACGATTTTGCAAGAGGATTAGACAGTTATGACATTGCCGCATTTGAGGATTACTACGAGCAAGGTTTTAACTTTAATCAAAATGTCGCACCTGTACTAACTGAATACAATGGACAACAATTTGTTGGTGAACAAGTTGTGGGTCCTAAAATTCAGAAACGAAGAGATGCTAGTGAGTTAGCAGCCGAAGAAAACTTTTACCACAAGCCAGTTGTTAACTTTAACTGGTATTCTCAGCCAACGGATGATATAAGCTTTACAAATGTATTGTACTACATAGGTGGAAGCGGCGGTGGACTTGGTGACTATGGAGAAATTCATAGATTCGACGCCGAGAGAACCTCCAGCTCAGAGCGGCCATTTTTCTTTGGCCCTGGACCCTGGACTTGGAATTGGGATGAAACCATTGAACAAAACGTTTACGGAGGGGAATGGACAAATGATTTTGATTCTGGTACAAACGAACCAGGTCAATCAATTGGTATTTTGAGAAACAGTAGAAATAACCAGTGGACTTGGGGTAACAACTTTACAATTGAAGCGAATCTAAATGACAATTTTACACTCAGAACTGGTTTTGATGTTCGGAGGTCAAAGGTTCACCATTACAGACAGGTTAGAGATCTTCTGGGTGGTCGCTACTTTATTGACCAGGGTGAGTCTGAAGGTGGGTCATCCTACGTAGGTGATATGTTTAACCCAGGCAAAAGGGTTGGGTTAGGTGATAAGATTGCATACAATTTCCACAACACAATCAATTGGGTAGCTTCGTATGCCCAGTTAGAATATGAAGGTGATTATGGTAACCTATTTGCTACAGTAGGGTATACTAGTATAGAATATGGACATATTAACTACTTCCTTATGGACTCGAATGGTAGTCGAGTAGAAACTGAATCTGATAGAATAGGAGGGTTTCAACTTAAAGCAGGTGGCTTAAGAGAACTCAACGAAAATGTGTCTATCTACATTTCAGGTGGATATGTTTCGAAAGCACCTAGATTTGACGGGGTGATTGACGATGACGAGGAATCTACTACGTTTGGTAAAGTTAATCTTGATCCTGACAATGAGAAGTACACATTCATTGAGACGGGAATAAGATTATTTGATGACGAGGGAAGATTTGCCACAAATGTCAACTTCTACTACACTCTACGGGAAGATAGAAGATTCAACGCCGATTACGAGTCCCAAGCTGGTGAAACCCAGCGATATGACATCACTGGAATCAACCAAAGACACGTTGGACTTGAGATTGAATCTGCATTCCAGGCAACAGATAAGGTACGATTGGATTTCACAGGCGCATTTGCAAATTGGGAATTCGTTGATGACGTATCCTCTAGATTCATAGCTCCAGGCGTTCAGAGAGAAACGAATCTCTACATTAAAGGTTTAAAAGTTGGTAATGCTCCTCAAACACAAATGAGTTATGCTTTAACATGGAGACCTATAAGTGAGTTTTCAGCAAAATTAAGAGGTTATACAGCCGCAAATCATTACTCACAATGGAGCCCTACAAGTCGAAGTGATGCGTCCGATAGAACCCAAGTATGGAAAATGCCTAACGTAACGCACTGGAATTTGAATCTTCGTTACAATGTGAGCAGTATTTTCAATGGGGCAGAGCTATTCTTTAATGTGGTTAATTTGACAGATGAAACTTACATCCAGTATGCTGTTGACAACAGCCGTTACAATGCATATGATGATGATCACGATGCAGATGACGCGGAAGTTTTCTTTGCTCTTCCACGTAGAATTAACTTTGGCTTCAAACTTAACTTCTAAGCGAAACGGAACGAAAGTTTAGCTTCAAGCTTTTTAAAAGCAGCTCTCAATTATGGGGGCTGCTTTTTTTATATCTTTAATATCATCGTCATAAACCTTTAGCCTAAAGCACTATGGCATACGTTGTTACTGAACCTTGTATAAATTGTAAGTACACAAATTGTGCGGCAGTTTGTCCCGTGGATGCGTTTCGTGAAGGGCCCAACTTTTTAGTCATTGACCCAAATGAATGTATTGATTGTGACGCATGCGTTTCTGAGTGTCCTGTCGAAGCGATCTATCCTGACGATGAAGTGCCATCTGAATGGGAGCATTACATCGACTTGAATGAGCGTTTGAGCGATGCATGGGGGACAGATCACATTATCAATGAAACAAAGGACGCTCTTCCTGATGCTGACGAAGCGGCATCAAGAACCGATAAGTTGAGTGAACTTGTCGAAGAATGGTGATATGAACGACTCGGTGTGGACACTTCATACCCGAGGTAAGACCATTTCCTTTGAAGGTACCCAAGTCATGGGGATTGTGAATCTCACTCCCGACTCATTTTACGATGGGGGGTGGATGTCCACTCAAGAACAGATTAAGGAGCAAATCGATCAAATGGTTGCTTCTGGAGCTTCGATTATTGATGTAGGGGCTGAATCAACGAGACCTGGCTCCGACCCCGTCAGTAAGGAGGAAGAGCTCAAACGACTCACCTCATTTTTTGCGCTTCTTTCTGGAGGCAAGTTACCTAGCAAAATATTGTACAGTATAGATACAACCAAGGCAGAAGTGGCCCAAGAAGCACTCGATGCAGGGTGTCATATCGTCAACAGTGTGTCCGGTCGAGTCGATAATGAGTTACTGGACGTATCCGCAAGCGCAGAAGCAGCTTATGTATGCATGCATGCCCAGGGCTCACCTAAGACAATGCAAGAGAATCCACAATACGACGATGTGGTAAAAGAGGTTGAGCAATTTACATCCGATTTTGTGGAGAAAGTGGCACAGTCTGACGCTACGCTTGGATCCATCATAGCAGATCCAGGATTCGGTTTTGGCAAACGTCTCGAGGATAATCTGAAGCTTATGAATGCTTTACCCCAATTCGTCGAATTGGGACATCCTGTCATGGTGGGTGTCTCCCGTAAGTCCGTGATTGGAACTCTGCTGCATGGTCAGCCCGCTGAAGATCGACTCAATGGTAGCACTGTATTACATACCGTTGCATGTATGGCTGGAGTGCATATCTTGCGTGTACATGATGTGAAGGAGGCTGCCGAGACCGTGCGTATTGTTACCGCGTTGCGGGAGGGCCCCTCCACCCAGTGATTCGTTAAACATTGACCCATTAAACCTGTGAACCCACTCCCCTTTTTAGAATTTGGCTTCCGAGATGTCATGGAAGTCCTGCTAATTGCGGGGATCTTATTCTATCTATACCGATGGATTCGAGGGACATTTGCCATTCAAGCCGCTGCTGGGGTGGTGGTTATTATCCTTGTGAATGCCTTTGTAAGTCTCCTAGGTTTTACAACATTGAGTTTTATCCTCCGTGGTATCCTCGATGTTGGATTGCTGGCAGTCATTATTCTATTTCAACCTGAGCTTCGTCAACTCCTCTATAATTTGGGTCAAAATCGTGCATTTGATCGTTTTCTTAGCACAAGTACGACTGAAAAAGTGATTGATGAAGTCGTCAAAGCTTCCCGTGAAATGGCCCAACAAAAAACTGGAGCCATTATAGTGTTTTCTCTTGGGACTCGTCTTCAGGATTTAATAGGTGAAGGGGTTCGACTTGATGCAGAAGTCTCTGCTGGCCTGCTGAAATCTATTTTTCAAAAAGAGTCGACCCTTCATGACGGTGCTGTTATTATCCGGGGAAATCGAATCGTAACTGCAAGCGCGTTGCTACCTACATCGTCGAATGCGACATTATCTGAAGAATATGGCACACGCCACCGTGCGGCTATTGGTATTACGGAGCGAAATCGTGCGTATGCTGTGGTGATTTCCGAAGAGCGAGGGAAAATTGGCTTAGCGGTGGATGGAAACCTTGAAGGGTTGTCTGCACCTCAAATGCTTCGTACCCGATTGGAAGAGCTCCTACTGGGACCAGGAACAGCAGAACAAGAGTCAGAGTTTTCACTACTGCCAAAAACTAAAAAAGCAGAGTCAGCTCCGGCATCATAACTCGTCTACGGTCAAATTCCCAGACAGGTACTTCTCTAATCTTTCTTCGTCCCTTGCAAAAGTGATCTCACGATGGGTTCAACAGCTACTGAGAGTGTATGATCTCCCGTTAATAAGTGTTGCTTCGCTTGTTGCCATTCTGGTGATGAGAGGTCCAAAACAGACTCCATCCAATGTTTGATCAGGTGGCTGGCCTCAATCGTCATAAGTTTGTCCAATGTGACGTCCCGTTTGCGCTGTATCGACCCGGCAGCTAATCCGTTATCCCAACGTTTTTGTAGCCAACCAAGTAGGTTTTCAAGTCCCTCGCCCGTCTCAGCTGACACTCTGTGGATAACAGACTTTCCAGGCTCAGCCTCTGATTCCATTAAAGGATCCCATCCCAAAGCTTGTTGGTACTGTTGTGCTGTTTGTTTGGCTTGATCAACTTGGGGGCCATCAGACTTATTGATGATCAACGCATTGATCATATCCATGAGCCCTCGTTTCATCCCTTGGAGATCATCCCCTGCACCAGGAATGAGCACAAGGCATACGATATCGGTCATCAAGGAGACCATGGCTTCCGACTGGCCTACCCCAACGGTCTCTACAAAGACCCAGTCATACCCCGCTGCTTCACATAGCTGAATCGATGTAAAGGTACTTGTGGTGACACCACCTAAGGACTTGGACGAAGGTGAGGGGCGAATATAAGCGGATGGGTGCTTTGAAAGCTCATTCATTCGAGTCTTATCCCCAAGGATAGATCCATCGGTGCGCAAGCCGGTTGGATCGACTGTAAGTACAGCTACAGACGCTCCCTGCGCCACAAGTTGCATCCCAAGGGCTTCTAAGAGCGTACTTTTACCTGCGCCAGGATACCCTGTGATGCCAATTCGTCGACTCAAGGTGAGGGGCGTCTGTTGCTCACTTCGATTCGCGACACAATGCTCTAAAATTTTCGAAGCTAGCTCTTGATGCTCCCGCTTCCGGCTTTCAGCTAGGGTTATCGCTCGTGAGAGTGCTGGTTTGTGTCCTGCCAAGATCTGGGTAGCAAGGTGGGCAGGGTCTGGCGGGGTATGACCACTCTCAATGCGTTGTTTTCGATAGGACGGGTTAATTCCACTCATAGGCTAACCCTTCAGAAGCTCGACGACCTCTTTAACCGCATGAGAGATTACGGTGCCAGGTCCAAAGATCGCGGCAACACCTACGTCAAAAAGTGAGTCATAATCTTTTCGGGGAATCACTCCACCACAAATCACCATAATATCTGTCCGACCTTCCGACCTCAGATGCTCCACCACTTCAGGCACAAGGCTATTATGCCCAGCCGCTAGACTTGAAATACCAATCACATGTACATCATTTTCTATGGCTTGATTTACAACCTCCTCTGGGGTTGAAAACAGTGTACCTATATCGACATCAAAACCCACATCTGCAAAACCTGTGGCAATGACTTTGGCCCCACGATCATGCCCATCTTGCCCCATCTTGGCAACCAAGATACGCGGTTGTCGGCCCTCTTCAGCCGCAAACTCACGAACCATCTGAACTGCTTCCTGGAAGGATTCATCCATTTCGACCTCCATGGCATACACTCCACGAACGGGAGACATTTTTCCTTGGTAACGACCAAAGACACGTTCCATAGCATCGGAAATTTCCCCCAAAGTTGCTCGAACTCTTGCAGCATCGATCGCTTTTTGCATGATTTCACCCTTTGTATGTGCAAAACCCTGTTCAGACAGTTGCTCTGAGACAGATTCTGCTACTTGGGTGAGTGCGGTCAACGCTTCCTGAACCGCTTGTTCATCACGAGCCTTTTTGAGCTGTTCCAATGCTTGTTGTTGCCCCTTGAGGACTTCCGCTTGATCCACCGTAAGGGTATCCATATCGAAATCAGAGGCTTGTTCAAATAGATTCACACCCACGCGAAATTCCTTCCGTGCGTCAAGGCGTGCTTGTTTTCGGGCGGCTGCACGCTCGATTTCACGGGTAGGAATCCCTTGTTCGAGTGCCTTTGTCATCCCACCCGAATCTTCAATTTCTTGGATGTAGGCACGTGCTTTTTCCACAAGATCTGCGGTTTTCCATTCCATCCACTCTGATCCCGCCCAAGGATCGATGGTCTGTGTTAGATCCATCTCATTGAGCATCATGAGTTGTGTTTCACGGGCTAATCGAGCAGAGTCTTCGGTGGGAAGGGCAATCGCTTCATCCAATGAGTTTGTATGCAAACTTTGCGTATGTCCCATGACAGCCGCCATCGCTTCAATCGCTGTTCGACCTAGATTATTCATAGGGTCTTGCTCCGTTAGACTAAATCCAGAGGTTTGGCAATGGGTGCGGAGCATGGCCGATTTTGGATTTTGGGGCTCAAACTTGGAAACCAGCTCGTACCATAGCTGACGGCCTGCACGAAGCTTGGCAATTTCTGTAAAATGGTCCATTCCAATGGCCCAGAAAAACGACATGCGTGGTGCAAAGTCATCCAACGATAACCCTGCTGACAATCCAGTTCTAATGTATTCGAGACCATCTGCCAAGGTGTAGGCTAGCTCTAATTCGGCCGGTGCCCCCGCTTCATGCATATGGTATCCACTTATGGAAATGCTATTAAACCGAGGCATATGACTGGAGGTATATGCAAATAGATCCCCGATAATTGCCATCGAAGGGGCAGGAGGATAAATGTAGGTGTTGCGCACCATGAACTCTTTCAAAATATCGTTTTGAATGGTCCCAGTGAGTTGCTCAGGTAAGACACCTTGCTCTTCAGCAGCCACGATATAAAATGCCATGACGGGTACAACGGCCCCATTCATGGTCATGGATACAGACATTTTATCCAGGGGAATGCCATCGAATAGGCGCTTCATATCCTCAACAGAGTCAATCGCAACCCCTGCCTTTCCAACATCGCCAGTGACACGCGGGTGGGTGGAGTCATACCCTCTATGGGTTGCTAGATCGAAGGCTACTGAAAGGCCCTTTTGGCCTGCGGCTAGATTCTGTCTGTAAAATGCGTTCGAGGCTTCTGCGGTCGAAAATCCAGCGTACTGTCGTAGCGTCCATGGTTTTGTGAGATACATTGATTCATAAGGCCCTCGAGTATAGGGAGGTGATCCTGCCACCTGATCAAGAGATGATTCGAAGGATTCATCCAAAGACCACACGTGCTCTACCTCTCTATGTCGTAATGTACATTTGCCAAAACATGCGTGAAGAATTTGCGATGTCAAATCATCCAGAAGCGGAGACCCAAGACCATGAAATGAGACGCTGTCCAATCCAGCTTCAGCTTTGGCAAGATGGACTAGATTCGCGGCCCAACGTCGTTCTTGAGTATGCACTTGTGCGTTGGATGTGTCAAGATGCAATGGCAAAACCGTACAGCTAGAAGCACCTCCAACGATTGCAGCGAGGACCTGGGGTGTCTGCTGGACAAGATTGAGTCGAGGCTCGTCTGTATTGTGTCCAACTCCTGACGTAATGACATCCACATGGCAGTGGGTCTTCGCTGGATCGAGACCGATTCGCTGAATCCACTCTGCCCATAATAGCCAAGTAGCTCTAACTTTTGCAGTGCTGAGAAAATATCGGGTGTCGGTTGCAAGTCGAAGCCGCGTCCCATGTAAGTTGTGATGCTTTTCTTCATCTGATAGTGATGCATTCGTGTCCGACCACTCTTCCAACGCTTGGAGGATTCCTTTTAACTCGTCAACTTCGTTCCCCCCTTGTTGATGAATTGACCACCCATTGGGTGAAAAAGGTGGGCTCAGCTCAGCGTTTAATTCAGACGCTATAGTGTTTAAATGGTGGGGCGATACTCCTGCGGAGCGAAGATCGTCCTCATACCAAAGCGTAGGTGTTTGACTTGCTGCTGCTTCGAGATGACTCCGTTCAACTGTTTTAAGATGACTTAATAGAGTCTCAGCGTCCATTGTACTAAGATCTTGTCCGACGCATGTTGGCATCCATCGCACCCCATCTTCGTTATCGCCGCGCGTCGAACCCAAAGCTCCTACACCCAATACTTGCATGGGCCCCAAAGCTTGGGCCATCACCAAATCATACCATTGTCTAGAAACCCATGCTGTAGTTTTCTGTTCTTGGCGTGTGTAACATGGCTTGAGAGTCAATCCAGAGTCGTACACCTTGGAGTTAAGGGGTGCATCAGGTGACAACCCCAAAACTTTACGAATGGTGTGGTGCCAATTTTGATGCGAAGGGGTATCGAGCATGGTCTAAAACAACTATATTAGAAGTGTGAGTGCGAGCGCTACAAAGATACGATGTGACACGATGTACATCGTTGAGTCTAAGCGAACCTATCACTCAACTAAATCAAGAATAATACATTATTAAAGCTATGTCCACGACCGATACAATTCTATCAGGCGCAATGCAACCATTAACTCAACTTACAGAAGATGAGCAAATGCTGCGTGATGCTGCAGCAGAGTTCGCACAACAAGAAATCACCCCATGCATTCTCCAAATGGACGAGAAAGCGGCCTTAGATTCAGATCTTGTAAAATCATTTTTTGAGATGGGTTTGATGGGTATCGAGATCCCTGAGGAATTTGGAGGTGCAGGAGGGTCATTTTTCATGAGTATTGTTGCGATTGAGCAAATATCCAAAGTGGATGCGTCGGTCGGGGTCTTCATGGATGTCCAGAACACACTAGTCAACAACGCCTTCTTAAGGTTCGGGTCTGACGACCTCCAACAACGATACCTGCCTCGCTTGGCCTCAGAATCTGTTGGAGCCTACTGCCTATCAGAGTCAGGATCTGGTAGT
Source organism: Bacteroidetes bacterium UBA1860 (assembly GCA_002338335.1). Lineage (GTDB taxonomy): Bacteria > Bacteroidota > Rhodothermia > Balneolales > Balneolaceae > UBA8296. The sequence continues at coordinate 12,586 of DDIC01000049.1, read as the reverse complement.
GACGCATTTGCCTTAAAAAGTTCGGCCATTAAAGAGGGTAATGGGTATCGACTCAATGGCGCGAAACTTTGGATTACCAACGCCAATGAAGCGGATATATTTATCGTATTTGCGAATGCAAAACCTGAGGACGGATACAAGGGTATCACGGCTTTCGTTGTAGAGCGCGGTATGGAAGGGTTTAGCATTTCCAAAAAGGAGGATAAACTTGGGATACGAGCTAGCTCTACTTGCGAAGTTCGACTAGAGAACGTGTTAGTTCCTGAAGAAAATATCCTAGGCGAGTTTGGCAAAGGATATAAAGTAGCGATTGAAACCCTTAATGAGGGTCGAATAGGCATTGGAGCTCAAATGGTAGGCCTTGCACAAGGTGCATATGAAGCAGCTCTAGATTATGTGCAAGAGCGCAAGCAGTTTGGGAAAAAGGTCTCCGAATTTCAGTCTGTTCAGTTTCAGCTTGCCCAGATGGCAACCGAGATTGAAATGGCACGACTGCTTGTCTATAACGCAGCACGCATCAAAGAAGCAGGCCAACCTTTTTTAAAAGAGGCTGCGATGTCCAAGTATTATGGCTCCGAAGTGGCTGAAAGAGTGGCATCGATGGCTGTAGATCTCTTTGGTGGCAATGGGTTTGTGAAAGAGTATCCTGTCGAGAAATATTATCGTGATGCCAAGATTGGTAAGATTTATGAAGGGACGAGCAACATGCAGCTCCAAACCATTGCGAAGCTGATTATGCATTGATAACCCAGACAGGAGTAATCTATTCCTTTGATGAAATGGAATTGAGTCAATGTTGAGCTGCTGGAACACCCAAGAACATGAATCCTAAGTACTTGGAATGTTTAGGCGTAAAGGCATGTTTTTATGCGTATTGAAAGTGGTCTAAGAGACAAGCTTTCTTATATTAAACCGATTTTTTGAAACGCATTCCTCATGTCTGGCACACTCAAAGAGTTTTTAGAATCTACGATTAATGATGAAGCTTCTTTAAAAAAGGCTTCGCAACTCGTTGATGACCTTCAAAGTCAGCTCGAGACAACGACTCATCGCCTCGAGCTTTTAGAAAAGGCGATCTCCACAGATTATGATTCGATTGTCATTACGGAGGTTGACTTGGAAGAGCCTGGCCCTCGCATTGTTTATGTGAATGACGGTTTTACCCGTATGACGGGCTACTCTCGTGAAGAGGCGATTGGTCAAACTCCAAGGATGCTTCAGGGTGAGAAAACCGACCGAGAGGTTTTGCGAGTGCTCAGAGAAAAATTACACCATGGTCAATCCTTTTTTGGTCACACGGTGAATTATCGCAAAGATGGTTCTGAATTCATTAATCAGTGGGATATTCACCCAATTTTTAATGATGCAGGAGAATTGGCCTACTGGGTATCCTATCAGCATGATATTTCTCAGCGCAAGCAAAGTGAGCTTACACTCATGGATGCTGATCTTGAGTTTGATGATCTGTTTGAGGAGTCCAAAAGGGTGTCTGTTGATGTGGATATCCAAGGGAATGTGTTGTCAGCCAACAAAATGTTTCGTGACATGACCGGGCTGGATGCAGATCAGCTCAAAGAAATTAAAGTTTGGGATATTTTTGAAGCGGGTCACTCTAGTGCTTTAAAGAAGGAGTTTTCGGGAGGAAGTGGTGTAGCGGTCTCTGGGGAGTTTAAACTGGGTAATGTGGTAAAAAGGGATGTTGATGTGGTCGTCTCCAGTCGTAAAGTGGGAGGGACAGATCAAGAGGTAATTCGGTTGCTTTTACAAAACAAATCGGCTCAGTCCAAAATCATGGAAGCGCTTGGGGAGCGAAGTGCATGGATGGGTTCTTTGTTTGGTGCTCCTGAACATGTAGAGTATCGTTATCCACTAGAAGCATTAAATGGAGATGATGAGATCAAGGATGCACCGACGTTTTCGGGAGATGCTCTTGAAAAAGTGTTTGGGGAGGAGGCAAGCGCCCTCCGTACGGTAGGTCTATATCCTCATGTTCATAAGGATGACCGTCAAGGGTATTTATCCTTTATAGGTGAAGTGCAAAAAGGGACGTCTAAAACCCATACATACAAAATTGTACTTAGTGATGAGTCGGTGGATGTGATTGATTATGCGGTGCCGGTTGCAGACGACTCTGGTGTAGTATTGAGTGTTAAAGGAAGACTGTCCAAAAAAATCTCTGGTACGAATTGAGATTTCACCCCCACGAGGCTATCTATGGCTTCATTTCTTGAGAAGGAATCAGATTTAGAATCACGCTTTAGCCGTTTGCCAGACTGGGAGCTCAAGTATAAGTATATCATGTCTATGGGGGAGAAAGTGGGGTTACTGCCACCCGAGGAAAAAGTACCCGATAAGCTTGTTCAAGGTTGCCAATCTCAAGTGTGGCTCGTTGCTGAGCCTCAACATGATAAGCAAGGAAACGTGGCATCTATTCATTATCGTACAGATAGTGATAGTGCCATTACCAAAGGGTTGGCTGCCTTGGTGGCTGGGTATTATTCGGGGGAATCCCCTGAGGATATCGTGAAGCAAGAACCTACGTTTTTGAGCAAGCTTGGACTTGATACACACCTGAGTCCGACTCGCTCCAACGGACTGCTGGCGATGGTGCGGCAAATTAAGCAGTTGGCTGTGGTGGCGATGTCCTAAGCTTATGCCATCGTATCTACAACACATTGTTACAGCCAATCCCTCAACCCGATACCCACAATCATTGATTCGGGACAGGATGAAGGAGCATCTTGCCGATGATCGTCGCACCTCGGCAATCATTCATACGGTCTACAAGGAGTCGGGAATCGAGTTCCGCCATTCTGTGGTGCAGGATTATGGTGATTCACCAGTGGAGTATGTTTTGTTCCATCCTAGGGATGGTGTGTTGAATCCATCAACAGGGACTCGTAATGAGATATATCAGCGAGAGGCGGGGGTGATGTTTGTAGACCTTGCGAAGGGTGTATTGGATCAAAGTGGACTCGATCCGTCGGAGATTACGCATGTGATTACGGTGTCATGCACGGGTTTTTTTGCGCCGGGGCCTGATTTTGAGATTGTCCAGGCTCTTGGACTTTCTGAAAGTACGCAGCGGTTTCATTTAGGATTTATGGGGTGCTATGCAGCGTTTCCAGCACTCCGAATGGCCCATAGTTTTTGCGAAGGAGATCCACATGCACGCGTTCTCATTGTGTCGGTGGAGCTATGTACGTTGCACTTTCAGTCGACTAAGGAGCTAGATCACATGATTGGGGCTGCGATTTTTGGTGATGGTGGAGCCGGATTATTAGTGAGTGGATCCCCAACGGCGAATGCGCCTTCCCTAGAGTCTGAGTCATTTGCCAATACCATTACAGAGACAGGGAAAAAGGATATGGCGTGGACCATTGGAGACCATGGATTTGACATGATTTTGTCTTCGTATGTTCCTGACATTATCGAGGCAAATTTGGAGGAGGCCCTAGCGCCGCTGTTTGTGCAAGCAGGGCTTTCCCCTACGGACATCACGACATGGGGGCTGCATCCTGGTGGACGATCCATCGTAGACAAGGTGGAAGCCTCGTTGGGATTAGGTGCTGAACAATTGGAAGCATCGCGTTATGTGCTGGCCAATTATGGGAATATGAGTAGTGCGACGGTCTTATTTGTCTTGCAGCGGATTTTGGCGTCGAAGGATACGAGAGAAGGTGATTCGGTGTTGGGGCTTGCCTTTGGGCCGGGACTTTCGATAGAGAGTGGGTTGTTCCGGAAACGATCGCTGGCGTGATGGAGGCTTGATGAAGCCTTTGAATCCATTGATCTTACGAGAGCGTAATATTGGCCTTCAGGAACGCATGGATGATCCTGAATGCGATCTGCAGACATTATTTCGAACCTATGACGCGTTTGATTTTGTGAACCGTCGGCTGACTGGGTGGGGAGGTTTGTACGAAACGTATATCCGCCCGCATCTTAGGGCGCAGGGCGGAGTGGGCACGCTTCTCGACGTGGGATGTGGTGGGGGCGATGTAACGCGAGCGATTTGTCAGTGGGCAGCTGCTGACGGAATGAAGGTGTCAGCAACAGCACTAGATCTTGATGGGCGGGCTTTGGCCTATACAAAGGAGCGTGGATTTGTGGGGCAGGCTGAAGCAAAAGAGGGTGATCAAATCGTTTATCGAACGGGACATACAAGAGACTTAAAAGAGGAATCGGTGCGGTTTGACCTCATTATTACAAATCATGTCTTGCACCATTTAACACAGCAAGAGTTGACAGAAATGTGTCAAGACGCCGAATCGTTGTGTCATGAAGGGGGCTTAGTGTTGTTTAATGATATTCACCGAAGTGATCTTGGGTATGGGCTCTTTGGACTCGCAACCTGGGGGTGGTTTGCGGGGACATATATTCGGGAGGATGGCCTTCGCTCGATTCGTCGAAGTTATACAGTGGGTGAACTTCGTCGAGCGGTGCCAAGCCACTGGACAGTGATGGAAAGATTTCCGTTCCGTGTGGTTGCAATGTGCCGGGGTGAATCGGGCAAGACATCAAAAGAGTTGAATCATCAAACGCTTTCACCGCATGGCTAAAACAAATCATATCCCTGTTTTGATTGTTGGAGGAGGTCCCACAGGGCTTTTTCTAGCCCTTTCTCTTAGCAACCTCGGTATTGACTGTAGGGTCATCGAAAAAAATGAGGCACCCACCCAGCACTCTAGATCGATTGGCATTCACCCGCCTTCTCTTGAGTTGTTTGATCGACTGGGGCTTGTGAAGCCTTTTTTGCAAGAAGGCATATTGATTCGTAAAGGGCATGCTTATCTGAATCAATCTTGGATTGGAATGGTCGGTTTTGATTCACTACCAGCTCCTCACCAGTATGTATTGAGTCTTCCTCAATCTCAGACGGAGACTATTTTGGAAGCGGCTTGCCAAGAGGTGGATTCCTCCATGGTTCGTCGAGGGGTTACTTTAACGTCCTATGAAACAACGCAGGATGGTGTTCGGGTACATATGCAGGCTGCCCATGGTGCTAAAAGCACAGATGGTGATGTTGAAGAAGCCACCTGTGACATACTCGTTGGATGTGATGGCAAGCGTAGTGTGGTTCGAGAGCTGGCAGGGATAGCATTTAATGGCTCACATTATCCAGACACGTACATGATGGGTGATTTTGAGGATACGACTCCGTTTGGCGAGGACGCCATGATCACGCTTCATCAGGATGGATTAGTGGAGTGTTTTCCTCTTGCCAAAGGACGCAGGCGATGGGTTGTCAAGACAGCGCAGTATGTTGATGCGCCAACGGAGCAAGAGCTCAAAGAGATAGTGGCTCATCGAACGGGATTTGATCTACGTCAGGCGCAGTGCACGATGACGAGTTCGTTTGGCGTCCAACATTATATCGCCGAGACCTTTGCCAAAGGGCGTGTTGTGCTAGCGGGGGATGCTGCTCATGTGGTGAGTCCTATTGGAGGGCAAGGGATGAATTTGGGATGGCTGGATGGGGAAGCGCTTGCGAAGGCTCTGCATGCCTTTTTGTCGACGCAGAACGAACGACACCTTCAAGACTACAGCAAGCGGCAACGCTCCATTGCCCGGCAAGCAGGAAAGCGTGCGGAGTGGAATATGCGACTGGGTCGTTCTTTCAAGAATCGTTGGGTCAAGCGATGGATGCTCTATCTTTTTGTACGCACGCCGATCCAACGTGTATTGGCTCAATTATTTACGATGCAGAAGTTGGGAGCCTGGAGGGTGTAGAAACAAGAACGGCTCCAACACTCGTGTCCGACTGGTTTCATGCCGGTTTGGCCAATATCTTGGGCAAGAGTGTACGCCCGGGAGGATTCGAACCCCCAACCTTCTGATCCGTAGTCAGACGCTCTATCCAGTTGAGCTACGGGCGCATTTCAGGAAAGACTTTAAAAATACCGTCTTTCAATTCAACAAACAAGACTGTCAAACAAGGCTTTGAGTAACAACATCTTTTAAAGCCTCGCCCCTACCCAAAATCCTAGCGTTTTTGAACGCTTAACCCGACAAGGATTGGGAAATGATCACTCACATAACGACCATCTCGCACCTCATTTATCGCGGCGTAGGAATTAACAGCAAATTCATCACTCATAAACACATAATCAATACGCCCTTCTGGCTCTTGGTACCCTCCATCGATTACCTCAAATCCATTGAATGTTGCCACGGGGCCTTGGGGAGATGATATTGTAGCGTGATACGCATCGGTTAAAAACGAAGAGAACACGTCTATAGCCTCCGATGAAGGGTTCGCGTTAAAATCACCCATGACAATAACAGGAACCGACTCCATGGCCCCAAACTGCCGTAGCTCTTCGGTTTTGTCTTGGATCAATAACACAGCCTGAGTGCGTGATGTTTCACCACGATGGTCAAAATGACCATTCACAACGAGTATGGGGCGATTTCCGTAAGACGATGACCCTGGTCTATCCAAGCGCCGCATCACTAGAGCGTAGGTTGCAATCCGTTCCATCGATGCGTCCCATCCCACCGATGGGCGGTCTGGGGTTTCAGAAAGCCAAAAGGTCGCCTCTTCGATTACCTTTAGATGGGTAGTATCCACGAAAATGGCGGTGTACTCTCCTTGTGTCTCTCCGTCATCCCGACCCACACCAACATAGGTAAAGTCTAGAAGAAGAGAATCCAATCCCACCACCTGATGATGCAATCCTTCTTGAATCCCAATAATACTCGCTCCAGAGTTACGCACCACATCTGCGGCAAAGGTTTTGCGATTCGACCACTGATTTTTGCCATCGCCAGGGTTGTCATAACGAAGGTTAAATGTCATCACCTTGAACTCATCCGAGGGGGATATCTGCATGGAGCCATCACCTGTTGCCGATGAATCTCTCTCAGGTGTGCACTGTGCAAAAAACATGACAGCGAAGATCATCACACCTGCAGCCCGTGCGCTGACTGCAATCCGCAAAAAACCAGACGCGCATGAAAACGGATCAAGATGCATAGCACGTGCTTTCATCATCAAAACGCCAAATTTCCCTAGGGTTAGTAACGATACCACTCAGGCTTGAACGGCCCTTGTACAGGCACACCAATGTAGCCAGCTTGTTCGTCGTTAAGCTCCTCGAGCTCCACGCCAATCTTGGACAAATGGAGTCGAGCCACCTTCTCATCTAACTCTTTTGGCAAGACGTGCAAACCTACTTCAAACTCATCAGGGCGTTGCCATAGCGCCATCTGAGCAAGCGTTTGATTGGTGAATGAGTTACTCATTACAAATGAAGGGTGACCCGTCGCATTTCCTAGATTCATCAAACGACCTTGTGACAGAAGAATCACTTCACGCCCATCTTTGAAGCGGTACATATCCACCTGCGGCTTAATATTAATCTCTTCGGTGTTCTCCTTGAGCCATTTCACATCAATCTCATTATCGAAGTGACCAATATTTCCTACGATGGCCTTGTCTTTCATAGCCTCGAAATGCTTCGCAGTCAAAATGTCCTTGTTCCCCGTTGCTGTCACGATAATGTCAGCTTCTTTGACCGCATCCGCCATTTTTTTCACTTCAAAGCCATCCATTGCAGCCTGAAGGGCACAGATTGGGTCGATTTCAGTGACAATCACGCGAGCTCCTGCTCCAGCCAACGATGCCACAGATCCCTTCCCAACATCACCGTAACCCGCTACCACAGCAACCTTGCCAGCTATCATGACATCGGTTGCGCGACGGATAGCATCGACACATGATTCGCGGCACCCATATTTGTTGTCAAATTTCGATTTGGTGACTGAGTCATTCACATTTATGGCAGGAATCGGCAGGGTCCCTTTTTCCATACGCTCATAAAGGCGATGCACACCTGTGGTGGTTTCCTCAGATATCCCTTTGATGTGTTCTACAAACTCTGGGCGTTGATCCAAGACCATGTTTGTGAGATCACCACCATCATCAAGAATCATGTTCAAGGGTAACTCCTCAGCCCCAAAGGTCAGAGTCTGTTCAATACACCACCCATATTCCTCTTCCGTCATCCCTTTCCAGGCATACACGGGAATTCCTGCAGCTGCAATGGCCGCCGCGGCATGATCTTGGGTAGAGTAAATATTGCAGGAAGACCACGTGACATCCGCGCCTAGTTCAACCAGTGTTTCGATCAGTACAGCGGTTTGAATGGTCATGTGCAAGCAGCCTGCAATACGTGCACCTGCAAGTGGTTTAGAGGATCCAAATTCCTCACGAAGCGCCATGAGACCTGGCATTTCCGCCTCTGCAATGGCAATTTCTTTGCGTCCAAATTCCGCAAGAGAGATGTCTTTAACTTTGTATGGAATAGCTTTTGGGGATAAACTCATGAACCGTCGGTTAGTTTGTTAGTTGTCTTAAAAAGAGGAAGTAAAAAAGGAATAGGAAGGTCTCATTAATTCGAAGGAGGAGTTAATCAATTCATCGTCTCTTCGTAAAAGGTTTTCACTTTGTTGTAATCCATTTGGCGGCCAGAGGAGCCCATTTCTGCTTTTAGAACCTGCCCATCAGGACCGACCATCACTTTGAACGGAATACCAGGTACTTGGAATCGGTCGTAGGCTTTTTTCGCATCAATAAGGTATGCAAAGGTATAAGGGTTGTTTTCTTTGAACTCTTTCACAGTCTCTAGGTCATCCACTTTGCCTAGATTGACTGCGAGCATGGTGAAATTGTCACCATATTCATCCTCTAGCTCTTGCATCGCAGGGAAGACCTCCATGCATGGACTGCACCACGTTTCCCAGAAGTCGACCACAACAAATTGCCCTTCAAAATCTGATAAACGAACCGGCTCGCCATCCAATGTCTGAAAGGTAGCCCCGCCAAGGACGGCTTGAGGGTCGTTCATGCCAGGAAACGATGCTTCTTTGTTTTGACAAGACGTTAGTGATCCAATCAGAATTAGAGACAACAGGAAACCTGCTGAGCTGCGAAAGGGGACAAAAAATGTGTTACTCAAAACGTTGAGTCTAGAAGCTGTCGTAGGTTTTATCATATCCTTTAAAGATAACAAGAATCATTCGATCCAGCCTCTTGGCATGACGTAATAGTCTAGGTATCTTCAATTATGTCAAAAGTGGTTGATTTTACTGTCGTTGGCGCTGGAATCGTGGGGTTATCTACTGCGTACAAGCTTCACCAAGCGTTCCCAGACGCTGCTATTCGCGTAATGGATAAAGAAAATCGCGTTGCTACACATCAAACGGGGAACAATTCTGGTGTGATTCATTCGGGCGTTTACTACAAACCTGGGAGCTTCAAAGCCAAAAATTGTGTAGATGGGCGACATCAATTGGTTGATTTTTGCCAGACCTATGACGTCAAGCATGATATTTGTGGCAAAATCATCGTCGAATCTGCCAAAGACAGAGCAGACCGGTTGCCCGCAATTTTTGACCGTGGTGTCCAAAATGGGATTGAGGGGATTACGGTGATTGATCGCAAGGAGATGAAAGAGATTGAGCCAGAAGTGGAGGGGACTCGAGCGATCCATGTACCGTCCGCTGGGATTGTCGATTATGTTGGGTTTTCTAGAGAGCTTGAGCGCCAATTAAAGGATGCAGGAATTGAATTTTGTTTTGGCCACAAGGTGGATCGTATTCACTCCATGGGCTCAGCTGAGTCACCAGAAATCGATGTCCATGCCGGGAGTCAAGTCTACAAAACTAAATATTTGGTCAACTGTGCAGGGCTCTATTCTGATGTTGTCGCTCGGGCGGCAGGTATTCAAACGGATTTACAAATCGTCCCGTTTAGAGGCGAATATTATGAACTCAAGAAATCCTCTGAGTGGTTGGTGAATGGACTTATTTACCCACTCCCCAACCCTGAATTCCCATTTTTAGGAGTTCATTTTACCAAAATGGTCCTTGGAGGAGTAGAATGTGGCCCCAATGCTGTGTTTGCTTTCAAACGGGAAGGGTATCATAAATTAGATCTTGACATACCCGAGGCCGTAGAAACACTTCTGTTCCCAGGGTTTTGGAAGATGGCAGCCAAGCATTGGAAAATGGGGCTTGATGAAATAGTCCGGTCTGCATCCAAGGGTGCATTTGTAAAGGGATTGCAAGGATTGGTGCCCGCGGTGCAAGCCTCTGATTTGAAACCGGCTCCAGCAGGTGTCCGCGCCATGGCACTACTGCCGAGTGGTGAAATCCTAGATGATTTCTATTACGAACGTATCCCAGGGCAAATTCACGTGCTCAATGCACCTAGCCCAGCGGCCACGGCTTGCTTGGCTATTGCCGATGAAATCGTCTCTCAGGCCAAAGAGCATTTTGAGCTTGGGGAAGTTGCAGCGGCTGTGTAGGATCGACTACGCGTGGAGGGGTTGCCTCTTGAGTTTACGCAAGCGGTTGAATCTCTTTTTGCGCAGCGCTCAACATTTGGACCGCTAATTCCTTGCTTTGTGACGAGGCCTGCTCACCACCCAGCAAGGATGCTAGCTCTGTAATCTGACCATCACGCGATAAGGGCTCAAGTGTAGAAACCATCCTGCCTTCTACTTCCTGCTTCCATACACGGAGATGCAGGTCTGCTTGGCATGCAATTTGAGCTTGGTGCGTAATGGCAAGAATCTGACAATGGCGTGACATTTCTCTCATCTTACGCCCCACTTTCTCGGAAATTCCACCGCTTATTCCAGTATCAATTTCATCAAAAATCA
>DDIC01000049.1:1289-1615 GCA_002338335.1 Bacteroidetes bacterium UBA1860 | reverse complement strand
AGTATCAATTTCATCAAAAATCATTACGGGTAAGGATTGTTGCTCCACCAAAATAGATTTAATGGCAAGCATAATGCGGCTGATTTCACCTCCTGAGGCAATCTTTGCAAGGGGTTTTAGGGCTTCCCCTTTGTTGGTTCGAATCAGTATCCGCACCGACTCAGCCCCATACTCTACACAATGAAGTGTTTCGGGGCCGGCATGCTCATGAGATGTGGACAGGGAGGCCGTCTTGATCTCAAAGCCATCTTGTGTCAACCATGAACACTCTACCTCCAGTTCACCATCTGGTATTCCTACAGCGTGCAAGGTTTGCTCAATGGCTC
>DDIC01000049.1:0-980 GCA_002338335.1 Bacteroidetes bacterium UBA1860 | reverse complement strand
GAGCCGTTTTTTCGCCTTCAAGCACCCTAGCAGCGTGTAAAGCCAAAGCTTTTTCACCAAGCGCTACTTTTGCACGTTCAAACGCATCTTCAAGACGCTCGATTCGCTCTTCGGAGGAAGAAAAAGAAGCGATTTCTTCTCCGATCTTGTCCCGGTATTCTATCAGCTCAGCGAGCGGAAGCGTATATTTTTTCTCAAGTCTTTGGAGGGTGGCAAACCGTTGTCTACACGCTTCGAGTCGAGACGGATTAAACTCCAGTGTATCCACGTATTGTTCTGCAAAATCGAACAGATCTTGTAAGCTGACTTGTGCCGAGGTGCACTCCTCCAGATAGGTCTCAAATTGGGGGTCGAGGTCGTTGAGTTCTCGCAGAATCTGCTTGAGTTTTCGAAGTTGGTCCAACACCCCGCTCCCTTCATCTTGGCCAATCCCTACGATTTGACCTGCTTTTAGTTGGAGATCTTCAAATTTGTCGAGCCTGTTCATTTCGGCCCGAAGCTCTTCCTCCTCTTCTGCATAAAGCGCCGCATCGGTAAGCTCCTTGTGTTGAAACTGAATCAGTTGCAGTCGCTGGTTGGCAGAGTCTTTTAGCTTGATGGCCTGTGTGTACTCATGATAGGCACACTGCGCTTCTTGATAGGCTTCCTGATAGCCCTGTCGTGCAACAGGCACATCCCCAAGTTGATCCAATAATCCCCGTTGCTCCTCTTCATGAAGTAGCAGCTGATGGTCGTGTTGCCCATGCAAATCGACGAGTTGGTTCCCGATGTGACGCATCTGACCCACGGTGACGGGCGAATCATTGATGAATGCTCGACTCCCCGAACGGCGTATTTCTCGTCGAAGAATCAACGTATTATCGGTTGCCTCGAGCTCTTCGGCTTTGAGAAAACGCTGGATTGCCTCGTGTCCAGAGATATCTACCCATGCTTCCACGACAGCTTTGTTTTCCCCATGTCGAATCATATCTGTATCGGCT
>DDIC01000078.1:7205-9554 GCA_002338335.1 Bacteroidetes bacterium UBA1860 | reverse complement strand
ATCTTCCTTATGCACAAGGGACAGTGGCCTCCTTTTCACTCCTTATTGAAAGCTATCTTGTATTTACGCTACTGTCTTGGCTATCTATTCCCTCTCAAGGCCTTTGGATGGGGGTGTTGTATGGGATTTCTTGCCTTACATGGTCTTGGATCACTGTTTGGGCCGCCGATGAGATGATTGAAACCTATGGACCCGATCCATCTGCACTGGTAAGCGATGAAGCGGCTGGCATGTCCTTTGTGATTTCTGTGATGTTTTTGTTGGGTGAATTTTATGGAGACGCCCTACAGATGAAAGGCTGGATTACGATCGCGTTGGCTGTCTGTTTTTTCCGTGTATATGACATTACCAAACCATTAGGGATTCGGCGTCTTGAACGACTCTCAGGTGGAAATGGTATATTACTAGATGATCTTGCGGCTGCTTTTGCGGCTGTTGCAACGACAGTTGCTTTAATGATCGCATCGACGATGATTTAATCTCTACCCATGACAGACTCACCCATTCAAATCCACGATTCAGCACTTGCACGGACATTAGCAGGTCATTTACTTGATATTCATGCCGTGGTCCTCAAACCGAATGAACCTCTTACATGGTCCTCTGGCTGGAACTCTCCTATCTATTGTGATAATCGACTCACCTTGCGTTATCCTGAGATTCGCACTCTCATTCGTGACGGATTTATCGAGATTCTTCATGGACTCCCAAACATGCCTGACGTGATTACTGGAACCGCTACGGCAGGAATTCCACATGCTGCATGGGTGGCGGATCAATGCTCTTTGCCTATGGCTTATGTTCGTGGCAAAGCGAAAGCGCATGGATTAGGAAACCAAATAGAAGGTGGCATTGACAAAGGGGAGCAGACTGTCGTGATTGAGGATTTAATCTCCACAGGTGGATCCGCGCTTGGTGTTATTGATGCTTTGGAGTTTGTAGGGGTGGACGTAACGGCCTTGCTGAGCATTTTCACGTATGGCTTCACACAAGCCAATGATGCTTTTGCACAAAAAGGGATTCCTGTTTACAGTCTAACCGATTATGCCACACTTATCGATGTCGCTGTGCAAAAAGGGGTTGTATCAAGCGAAGACCTAGAAACGCTTGAAGAATGGAGACTCTCTCCTGAGACGTGGCCTGGCTAGTTTCGTCAAACGAGGCGGTAAAACGCGCGCTTCTTGATGATCGGATCAGCAAAGGGCTTACCCTCCAAGAATGGATTACTGATCCAGCAAAGGGCGAACCTCTTTCCCCAAAAGATGAATGCTTTGCAAGTATTGCTCTTGGGATAATTCGGCCACATTCATGTGGAGCCTCATCTCCTCAATACCGCCTAAAGCTTCACTATGCCGGGAGATTTTATCCGCCACTTCTTGAGGGTCACCGACTATCAGGGCTCCCATGTCATGAGTCACAGCATCAAATTGAGCCCGAGTCACTCCACCACCCCAGCCTCGTTCCTGACCAATTCGGCTAAATGTTTTGGCATAGCCTGGGAAAAACTCATCTCTAGCTTGATCTCCATGTGGAGCAACATAGCCAAGTGAATGGACTGAAACCGTGAGTTGATCTTCATTAAAGCCATGTTTTAGACCCGTTTCTTTGTATAAATCGACCAGCGGGCGGAAACGATGGGTCTCTCCTCCAATAATCGCCAGCATTAGTGGGAGACCAAGTTTCCCCGCTCGAACAACAGACTGAGGAGTTCCTCCGACCCCAACATAAATCGGTATCGGGGATTGATAGGGTCTTGGATAAACCGCTTGGTGTGTCAGAGCGGATCGGAATCGCCCTTCCCATGTGAGAGTTTCGTTATCACGAAGAGCCAATAGGAGCTCTAACTTCTCTTCGTAAAGCGCATCATAATCTTGAAAATTGAGTCCAAATAATGGAAATGCTTCAGAAAACGAGCCTCGCCCAGCCACAAGCCCTGCTCGACCCTTGGACAACAAGTCCAAGGTGGCCAGCTGCTGATACACTCGCACCGGATCAGCAGCGCTGAGCACGGTCACGGCACTGAGCAATCGAATCTTAGACGTCCGCGCGGCAGCAGCGGCCAGAATCGTCAGCGGGGACGCATCGAGATATTCCTTGCGGTGGTGCTCTCCAAGGCCAAAGGTGTCAAGGCCTGCCTCTTCCATCGCGACGATTCGGTCGAGCAGGTATTCCAGGGCTTGAGCGCAGTCTTGGGGCGTACTTGTGACTGCAGTGTCATAGGGTACAGCAGCAAAACTGTCGATGCCTAATTTCATATTTTTTTACGCTGGTTTTTGGAGTTAAAAAATATGAATAGTCGGTGCTCAATGCTTGATCCTATTGGATGGATATTATCAATTTACGACTTTT
>DDIC01000078.1:743-6906 GCA_002338335.1 Bacteroidetes bacterium UBA1860 | reverse complement strand
TATCAATTTACGACTTTAAAACACTCGCCTATCAAGAACAATTCCTGACACAATGTCAGTTATTTTTGGTTAAAAACAGGCTTTCTAGTCAAATATTCGTACTTTTGAGTTTAGCATTTATTACAGACGCAAACCAAACGAAGTATGGAATTTACCATTGGCAATATTGAAAACAACAAACGGTTCTACATCGAGACGTATGGTTGCCAAATGAACTTTGCGGACACCGAGGTCGTCAACGCCATCTTGTTGGAGGCGGGTCTACGCCCTGTCAATAGTGCGGAGGAGGCAGATGTTGTGCTGTTGAATACCTGCGCCATTCGAGAGAATGCAGAAACCAAAATTTGGAATCGCCTGAAAGAGCTCCGAGGTGTGAAGAAGCAAAACCGATCCATGACTGTGGGTGTGCTTGGGTGTATGGCGGAACGAATCAAAGAAAAAGTGATTGAGCGTGAGCATTTGGTCGATCTTGTGGTTGGGCCTGATGCGTATCGTGATATCCCAAATCTAATTGCTGAGATTGAAGATGGCCGCAAAGCCGTCAACGTCTTGTTATCCCTGGAGGAAACCTACGCAGATATCACTCCTGTACGTACGTCTGGAAATGGTGTGACCGCGTTTGTCTCCATTATGCGAGGATGTGATAATATGTGCGCTTTTTGCGTTGTTCCTTTTACCCGAGGTAGAGAACGAAGTCGCCCCGTGGAGAGTATTCTCCATGAAATTCAGCAGCTCAGCGATGAAGGGTACAAGGAAATAACCCTGTTGGGACAAAATGTTAACTCCTACAAGTTTGAAGAGACCGATTTTACCCGACTCATGGATCTGGCTAGTCAAGTGAATCCTGAAGTGCGTTTCCGA
Organism: Bacteroidetes bacterium UBA1860; assembly: GCA_002338335.1. Lineage (GTDB taxonomy): Bacteria > Bacteroidota > Rhodothermia > Balneolales > Balneolaceae > UBA8296. Next base: position 6,045 of record DDIC01000078.1, on the reverse strand, counting down.
TTTACCTCACCCCACCCAAAAGATTTTCCAGAACCGCTACTCCATTTGATTGCCGAGCGACCCAATCTGTGCAATTTCATTCATATTCCCGCGCAATCTGGAAGCACAAGCATGCTGGAGCGCATGAAGCGCCCTTACACAAGGGAAGAATACCTCGATCTCGTGGCCAAAATGAAGTCCATTATTCCTGGATTGACGCTGTCGACCGATATGATTGCCGGCTTCTGTGGGGAGACACTGCAAGAGCATGAAGATACCCTTTCGCTCATGCGTGAGGTGAAATATGAGCTAGCCTACATGTTTGCCTACTCAGAACGTGAGCGGACGTACGCCCATCGCAAAATGAAGGATGATGTTCCTGATGAGGTGAAAAAGGCGCGATTGACCGAAATCATCAACCAACAAATGGCGATTCAGGCAGACATCAATCTTGAGGAAGTGGGCCAAAAACATTTAGTATTGATAGAACAGGAATCTAGACGCTCCTCTGATCAGTGGTCAGGGCGAACCGACACCAACAAAATGGTGGTCTTTGATAAATTAGATGGCGTTGGACCTGGAGATTATGTAGAGGTCGAAATCACCTCGACCACGTCGGCAACCCTCATGGGACAGCCTATTGCTAAATCATCTATTCAGGCGTTTTTTGGGCGTGATGAGCAGGCCCACGCATTAGCAACCTCCTAATCTTAGCGTCATGAAACCAGCATCCAAATCAACCTTTGGGATTTTGGGTAAATCACCTGCCATTCAAACGGTGATTCGGCAGATTGAGCAAGTCGCTCCAACGGACATATCTGTGCTCTTGCAAGGGGAAAGTGGCGTTGGAAAAGATGTCACGGCCAAAGCGATTCACTCTCAGAGTCTGAGAAAAGAGGGCCCTCTCGTCATCGTGAACTGTGGTGCTATTCCAGAAGGAATTATTGAAAGTGAACTATTTGGTCACGAAAAAGGGGCCTTCACAGGTGCCCACGAAGCTCGCATGGGGTATTTTGAGAAAGCAAATGGAGGCACAATTTTCCTGGATGAAATTGGTGACACACCCAAAAACGTGCAAGTCAAGTTACTTCGCGTCCTAGAAACGGGTGATTTTTTCCGAGTTGGCTCCTCTAAGGCTAGCCAAAGTGATGTTCGTGTCATTGCTGCAAGCCATCGAGACTTATGGGCAATGGTCAAGGAAGGGACATTTCGTGAGGATCTTTACTACCGCCTAGATACGGTCAAAATTAAACTTCCTGCTCTGCGTGAACGGACTGAGGATATTTTGCCTCTGTTTCGGACGTTTGCCAGTGAGTTTGCCGCAAAATACGATTCAAGTTTCAGGGGGTTTACCGAGGATGCGGAAGAGTTGTTGCTGTCCTATCGTTGGCCAGGAAATATTCGAGAGCTCAAAAATGTGGCCGAGCAACTTATTGTCCTGGAGAAATCTCAAACCGTCGACAAGACGCGGCTCCAAAAATATCTCAAAGGGCGGCAACATCTTGGATCCACAGATCACCTCCCTTCTGTGCATGCCACCGAACGCCAAGGTGGATATCAACAAGACGATGAATTTCGGGCAGGACACAACGATCACGCGAGTGAGTTTCAATTCCTACTCAAAGCCATGCTCGATGTACGGACAGAGATTACCGAGCTCAAACGAATGATGGCCAACTGGTTTATGGGGAGCTGGAATCAGCCTCAATCCACCTACACCCCTGCCCTGCCAGCACCTCAATCCCATCCCATTGATCCAAACGATCTCACGTCACACCTACGACCTTCAGATAGACCCTCATTGAATCCAGAGGATGGCACTAGTGACTCAAAAAAAGATGATCATCACTCAGAAACCGTCGATTCAAGTGAGTCCCCGTGGGGAGGAAACGCTCCAGAAGACCCCATGGAGTACCTACGCTCAGCTCAGTGGAATGAAGGGGAATTCCCAAGTCTAGAAGCCCTCGAGCGTACGGTCATTGAGCGAGCACTGGAAACGTTTGAAGGGAATCGCCGCAAAGCTTCCACGGCCTTGGGTATTAGTGAACGGACGCTATACAGGAAAATAGACCAGTATGGACTTGACTCATGAAGGCATTGAGTCCCCATACTCCAAGTAATCGTCGTAAACACACAAGAGCCTCAATGGTTTTTCGCAACCTTATGTTAGGCGCTTTTCTGGCATTCATAAGCCTATCTGGATGTGTTAAATACTCCTTCACAGGAACATCCATCCCAAGTGAAGTAGAGACGCTCTTTATCCCCTATTTTGACGATCGTTCTGGGAGCGGGATTGGATCATTAAATCAATGGCTCTATGACGAATGTTTTAATGAGTTCATTAATCGGTCTAGATTGCGTCTTGCCAACAGTCCTGAGGAGGCTGATGCCACGCTTGAAGGGGTACTCCTAAGTTATACCAACCTACCCTTTAGTGTGTCAGGAGAGGAGACTGCCGAACGCAATGAGGTGACCATTCGGGTGCAAGCCACGATGCGCTATGCAGGTGAAGATGAGCCTGTGTTCAGCTCGACCTTGACAGCAACCTCAACCTTTGATATCGTGAATAATCCCATTGAGGGGGAACGTGAAGCGGCTCAAGAGGCCCTTAATCAAATTGCCGAAGCTATGTTCACACAAAGTGTCAGCCAATGGTAGATTCTTCCATAGATGATCCATACAGACGAGTAGAGCTCCTCAAAAAGATACAGCGAACCAAAGAGTACCCTGTATCCACCTTTCGGGACATTCAGGCGTCGATGAAGGATAATCACATTACAGGCGAATTATTCCTCGACCTCACCTTACTCTTTGAAGTCCAAGGCAAACGGGATTTGGCGTTGGATGCAGCCCAAAAAGCAAAACGTATCGCTGGTGAAGATGAGTCGCTAAAGGCACTCCCCTACTTCCTACTTCATCCGAAAGGGTTAGAGTGGGCCGTGGAACACGCGTGGGTTCCTCCTTCATGGGAAGGAGCTCCGAGTAGCTCTGAGAAAGGATCCCATAGTGTGGATGAGCTCATCAACGCCCTTAAAACGATGGAGCTTCAAAGTCGATTGCGTAGTGGGAAGACAGAAACCTCAGACACGCCAACCCTGAAGCCCCAGCAAAAGATCAGATCTGTGAATCGAAAAATTGCTACTCCAACGCTGGCAAAGATTCTAGAATCCCAGCAAAAATGGGCCGAAGCGAAGAAGATGTGGCAAAAACTGGCGAAAACGCAGACGGATCCAACCATTGACGTGGCCATCCAGCGCTGTGAAAAAAACTTGGCTCAATCAAAAGCCGAGTGAACTCAAAAGCCTAATGGGTTCCTGTGGCGCAACGCACTCACAAAGCGCGCAACACTCACAAAGAACACCACGCTCATACAACTAATGAGCGCGAATAAAAGGATTGGACTGCTTCTCAGTACCCACAGTAGTGGACGCACCATGCCCCGGATAGACGACAAACTCATCGGGCAATGTATACAATTGGGTCTCAATGGATTCTTTGAGAAGATGTCCATCTCCGAATGGAATATCGGTTCGACCCACACTTGCTTTGAATAAGACATCCCCTCCAAACACCACTCCCTCTTTGTAGGCAACAAACACTACATGATCGGGTGAATGCCCTGGAGTATATCGAACTTCGAAACTCACTCCATCAAATTCACACGTTGCCCCGTGAACCAATCGAATCGGTTCAATTGGCATGGGATGAACCGGAAAATCGACCCCAAACATAGCGGGTTGATCAGGAATAGATTGCCACAATTCTGGAAATCGATCACTCATATACAGAGGTACGTCAGGATAATCAGCAATCACAACTGGAATGCCCAAGACGTGATCTAAATGCGCATGTGTCAACAAAATGGCTGAAAGCGACGCCCCAGAGTCCTTTAGTTTTTGCTTGCATTGCTCCCACTCGTGATCTGTTGAGAAGCCAGGATCCACGAGGATGGCTTGACCGTTATCAAGAATAGCTAGATAACTATTCTCATAGAGTGGCCCACAGGTAAAACCAATCACATCCATGGGCATTAAGTGACCCCCTACTTCTTGTAACGCTTGTTGAAGCGGTCGATACGGTCAGCTTTCTTGTTCAGATTTTGGTTCTTGGTATAAAAAGGGTGGTTTTTGGAATCGATTTCACTCTTATACACACCATCCTTCACTCCCATGGTGCTGCGTGTGAGAATCTCAGAACCGTCACTCAAGACGACTTTTACCTCTTTATACTCTGGATGAATACCTTTTTTCATAAGTTGCTGCTGGATACTGACACTGTAAACACGTTTGCCTGGGCATGATACACTGATCAGTATCAACGTCTATGGCCAAACAATCACGTCCTTTGTCGATTAAATTATAGCTTCTAAAAATAAGGGAATCTGCGACAAATACGAATAGCTAATTCAGACGATTCAAGCTTACGAAACGATTAGATATCTTCTTCGTACTCATCCTGATCACCATATTGGTCACCGTCCTCATCACCAAGGCCTCCTAATACACTTCCGACGAGATCAGTATACACCATTTTCTCATGTAGGTGATCTTTGCCAAGGACAGAGTTTTGATGCAATCCTTCCAATACCAAATCAAGCCATGCGGATGTCCATTGAGTATCCAAGGCCTCTTTGGTAATGATTTCGTGATCCGCCTTAGCCATCTTTGCCAGACCTGATAGGATTTCGTCAACCGACTCTTGTAAACCTTCTACACGCTGAGCTTCCTTTATATAGGCTTTGTCATCAAGAGATTCGGTGAGATTCAGCTCTTCACCTTGAGCAAACCAAGCTAGAATAGACCCATAGAGTGTACGAGCCGATTTGGAGGATTTGTTTTGTGGATCGGGGAAATATGTTTTAAACACCTGATTCACAGCCTTCCCAATCAAATGCTTTGCTACCTGGACAGCCCCTTCCTGCTCCCCTTCATAGACCAGTTCCATTTTACCCGTCAGCGCTGGCACCATCTGATAGATATCCATCATACGAACCTGCGTCTCTTTGTACCCGTGTTGCACCGCTCGACGCTCTGCAGAGGAGATCACTTGTTCCATTGCAGTGAGTGATAATCGAGTAGACACCCCACTTTTTTGATCGATATAATCACTTTCACGTGCTTCAAAGGTCACCTGTTCAATAATATCATGCATCAGTGGCGATAAATGAACAACAGGCGTCCCATCGTCCTGGCCACGTTGAATCCATGCCTGTTGAAGGGTAATCTCTTTCGCAATCGACCGTTTTTTGGGATAATGGGTAATAATTTGAGCATCAATCCGGTCTTTCAACGGTGTAATGATGTTCCCACGATTGGTATAATCT
>DDIC01000078.1:0-440 GCA_002338335.1 Bacteroidetes bacterium UBA1860 | reverse complement strand
GTTCCCACGATTGGTATAATCTTCCGGATTCGCCGAGAAGGCAATCGACAAATCGAGTGGGATACGAAGGTTAAATCCACGAATTTGGATGTCTCGTTCCTGCATAATATTCAAAAGGGCTACTTGAATCCGTGGTTGCAGATCAGGTAACTCATTAATCACAAAAATCCCACGATTCGAGCGTGGAATGAGTCCAAAATGGATCACTTGCTCATCGGCAAGGGATAATTTGTTCGCGGCAGCCTTAATTGGATCCAAATCACCAATCAAATCGGCTACCGTTGTATCCGGTGTTGCCAATTTCTCGCCATAACGGTGTGCGCGAGGCAACCAATCGATCGGGGTGTCATCTCCAAGGCGTGCTACGAGTGAGCGACCGTAAACGGACAGAGGTTCGTAAGGATTATCATAGATTTCTGAGCCTTCGATGTAAGGAATCA
>DDIC01000021.1 GCA_002338335.1 Bacteroidetes bacterium UBA1860 | reverse complement strand
TTGTAGGGAAAGCCTTCTGCACTTGATCCTCCAAACACAAAAACTCTAAAAGTGTTGGGCTTCTTTTCTTTGAGAAATGCATTTGGCGCTATTTCTGGAACAAAGGATGGGAAGTACCGCTCTATAAATTTTGCATTTGCAAGAAGGTAATCTGGAGAATTAGGCGCTTCAACAAAAAGGCTTTGTTTCTCCTTCTCATATCCACTGATTCGCAAAGAAATCTCTACAGCTGCTATACATAGAAAAGGTATCAGGGACGCAATGACCCAAAATATAATCTGTTTTACCAAAGGTAATTGGACTGAATCTTGTACTGGTTGGTGCTTCTTAATTTTAAGATGTTGGGGTTTTTTTGCCATAAAGCAAGGTAAAGAATAAAGCCGATTTGACTAAGTAGACGATGACTTTTGGCGAGATATTCCAAGAGTTTAGCAGGAGGGAGGGTATCTACGGAATGGGAGCTCTTCAGGTTAAACAATTATTACAATCCACCAAGGAAGAGTAGCACCTGGTCGATCTTGAATCAATCAAGATTACATTTTATCAACTAAGCGATGAACTTGCCCCTTATGTCTCGTGATATGGCTAGATAGGAAATCGAGTGTCTGATAGAAGTCTAGCCTCCCAAAAATCACGTGGTCAAAGGCAAAACAGCTAGCCTCATCTTGAGTTATTTCAATTTCAAGACGATGATATGCCGAGCGTAATCCACCAAGCACGGATTTCCAAAAGACTAATGGGCCTTTGAGTCTAGGCAATGTTTGCCTTGGTGCATCCACAACACAATTACCATGTAGAGCTACTATCTCTGAGAATGACAACCCATTATTTGCAGTGAGTTCTTGCGCTGGTGCCACTCCTTCTCTCATATCAGAAAATTGCTTCCATATATGATTAGAAACCCCAAGTTCCGCCCAATAAAGATGTTCAGTAATCTCAGCTGCACTCCATTCGTCATTACTAGGCTTCCAAAGCCCTTCAGAGTGACTAAAGGTATTTAGTAGTTCAAAATACTCACTGCGGGCCTCATCCAGTCTTTCAATAGGAGCTTCTAAGCAGCTCATATAAACTTAATTATACTCTTTGAGTCTAATCTCAGTGGAGATTTTTGATACAGTTCGAATCCCATCAACCTTTTCAGAGAATATCTCATAGGCTTCAGAAGCACGAATTTGAGCTCCAATGGTTAAGTAGTCGTTCCAGCTTTTATACCCCATATAAGCCCAGTGAGTTTCACCATTTTCAATCCCCCCGTTAAATGACCCTAGATGAGCTGGACGATCACCACGTAATGGCTCCAGCGCTTCCATCATTTCAGTATATGCTTCTACATAAAGATCTGCATCACTCACCTTCATTTGATACATAACTCTGTATGGATATTCCTCAAAATCTTTGTCTCCTGTATAAAGAATGAGGCCAGTCTCGCTTTTTGTCCAGCGCTCCACATGGCTACCAGCCCGTTCCAATGCTAAGGCAACCTCATAATCCGGGTCGGGTCGACCATCATACCCCCAGCTTGACAATTCTCCATATACAATGATTCGGTGGGTAGAAGGGCTTGTCCCATTAAAGTCAAATCTTGTAACAACAAACCCACCAGAATTATAACTGATATCTGTGGATTCAAACATATCGTCAAAAATCATTGCAATGGCTGCTTCTCCGCCTTCTTTGGCCTCAAATTCCCAGGCTTTGTAAGCACCTTGTCCATAGATTGGTAGACCTAAAACGAGGAAAGTAAGTAGAGAGAGTAGTGATTTCATAATGATGATTGGATATATAAGTGATTGATGTAGAAAGAAAATTAAGATTTAATTGTGCACTTTTTTGTTACTGAAGTCACAGATTAAATGGATTAAAGTTCGTTCTCAGCCAAGAGCTTTGATTCATTGTACAACGCCTTAATGTCGCTAAGATGTCGTTTATACATATTGGAATACGTTTTGGCTTGAGAGAGTAGGCCATATAACTCATTGGATAAATAATATGACTCATCAAAATTGTAGCTTGTGAGTTTACGCGTCCCGTAAAATTCACCTTCAAGAAGGTTATACTCAAAACGAATTCGAAATTTTGAGAGGACACTGTACTTAAACTCTCTGTTGAATTGATCTATTTCTACTGATATTGCAGTATTTCGATCTTTGTTGTGATTGTACATCTCAAGAAGATTCTCAACAAGGGTCTTATTTGAAACAAGGTCAAGCGACCCAGTAGCAATCATTTGGGTGAACACGCCATCATTGGTGAAAAAAGAAGTTCCCACCTCGATGCCAAGAAGTTTATCAACCGCTTCTCTATCTGAGAGTAATGTGTGTCCTGCATCAATATCATTCTGGATTTCATTGATCAACTCTTCAGATTCAAATAGAATGGTCATTAACGACTCCATTTGATTGATATCCTCCTCAAGTATCATCACAAGGTCACCCACATACTGATTTTTTACATCTATGTCCTTTGAGACCTCATTTCGATTGTTTAGAAAGAATGAGGCAAGGACGCTGCTAAAAATGACGATTCCTTCAATCGAGACTTTTAAGTAGTAATTCATTCAAGCATAAATTGAGTACACACTATTTAATGAGGTACATAGTTTTGGTTTGGACGCCACTTTGTGCTGCAGTGAGTCTATAAAGATACATACCACTGGCCAGCGAAGAAGCATCAAATTTCACAGAATGAGCCCCAGCTTGTAATCGACCTTCTAACACTTCCATCACCTCTCGACCTAGAGCATCATAAAGCACTAAAGAGACCATTTGTGACGTGGGTATGTGAAATTCAATGGTTGTCGATGGATTGAACGGATTCGGATAATTTTGTTCTAACAGAAACGCCGAGGGGAAACTTTCTTCTTCTGTGTTAGTACTTGTTTCGGTTGAGAACTCAAACACATCACTCCAGTTAGACGTAACGGAACCATTTTGGTGATTCACTCTTGCATAATATGTTTGTCCATCAGCTAAATCTATGTTTGATGTTATGCTAGTGTCTGAGATGGCAGTTTGGTTAAAAATGACTTCGTCAAACGTTGAGTCTGTGCTTATTTCAACCTCAAAAATGGAATACATATTAATGTTATTCCAAGTAACAGAGACACCTTGGGATGTTTCGACACCTAGAATATTAGGGATGGTTGGGACACGAAGCTGGAGTAGGGAGTTTGGAATACCGTCAAAAATTGTAAGTAATTCATTAATATCTCCTGCCATGAAATCAATAAACTCAGTCAAAAAGTCTGAATAAGTGATATCAAAGACATCTTCGAAATTTTGGGAAGCTGTTTTACCTAATTCATGTTCATGCCAATCATAATATTCCACAAATACACGTTGCGAGCCATACTTATGAACTGCATAACCCACTGCCCAAGCATATATCGCATAAGATTTTGCACTGGGTTCCATCCAATCAGTTAATGATTGACCAGATTCTAGGTATTCATCATAGTTTCTCTTCATAAACGAGCGAAGCGACTTTCTGCCATTACAATTCGACCCACATGACTCATACCCTAACCCTTCTGAAAGTGCAACGGAAAAGAGATCTGCACCACCCTCATTGTACCATCGAAACTTATGTTCGTTCAACCCACCAGAGCTCAGTACTTTCTTAACTTGATGAATGTGCATGTATTCATGAATAGCGACAGTTTCTCTGTTGATGTCGTAATTGTCCCAGCCTTGCTGTTCTTCATGAACAGGGAGGCCCATCACGATGGGCATTTCAGGTCTGCCTTTGCCAGCATCCATTACATCTACTCCACCAAATCCCGCATTTGCACTGCTTGTGCCTATATAATCTCGCACTCCTAATGTAATTTCATGTGCCATTAGATCTATTTCGTCACAATCGATGTTTGGTTGGCTGTAAAAAAATTCACTAGCCGCTTCGCAGTAAGCTTTGAGCATAGTATCATTCACTGTATCACCAACACCAAAGAAAGAAATACCATAATTGCCAACTACTTCGGATGCATCAGATATTGCATTGGTTATTAGTTGTCTGGTATGCTCTGAAATATCATCACTGAAGTAATATTTGGGTGATATCGTGTCTGGAACTCCAAACCCGGTTGAAAGTAATTCTAAATCTCTAGCTGTAGGGTGTGTGACTTCAGCAAAGGTAAAACTCCATACATCACTCCAAGCGTGGGCACTATCATCAATGACAGCTCGGACTCGCCAAAATAATGTAGATCCGTGGCTGAAGCAGCACCAATTTCTATCATCTGTGGTGCCAATAATAAGTGATGTCTGATTCGTAGAACCAGGTTGATCGTTGAATCCGTCTCCAGAATCAGCAAGTTCAAATTCATAGTAGTTTGCACCACTTACAGATTCCCACCTGGCTACAGCGCGAAGTTTATCTTTGTCTTGAGATTCATATCCAGGACGTACTTCATTCACATTGGTTGCCCCATTTTCAGGAGATAAGAGTTGGACTTTAGTGGTTTGAGCCTGGGACGATGGACTCAACGTGAAGCTAGACATCAGCAAAGCCAAAGCCCACATCATTGTGGTAGAATTTGTGTTCATGATGAAGAAGATTACTAAAACATCCTATTTAATAAGGTACATGGTTTTGGTTTGGACGCCACTTTGTGCCCCAGTGAGTCTATACAGATACATGCCACTGGCTAAATCTGCAGCATGAAATCCAATAGAGTGCTGCCCAGCGCCCATCGGCCTATCAACCAATGTCACCACCCGCTGACCCAACAAATTGTACACCTCCAATGTTACATGTTGTGCTTGTGGCAAAACAAACCCAATGGTTGTGCGTGGATTGAATGGGTTGGGATAATTTTGTGCCAATCCAAATTGTAGCGGTAACGCATCCTCTTGGGTCGACACACTCGTACCCGTGGTAAACGACTTGGCTTCGGTCCAGTCGGATTGATTCACCCCTAGGATAGAGCGCATCCGCCAATAATAGGTGGTGTTTGCCTCCAGAGCAGAATCCAGGGTTGCGGTGGTCACTTCGTCTTGGTAGACACTGGTGGCACCTTCCACATCCATGGTGTAGACAGGAGAAGCAAAATCCTGGGTGAGTGATACTTGAATTTGATACGAACTAAAGTCGGTACTGGCGACCCACTGAAAATCAGGTTTGCGCCCTATGGCTTCAGCCCCATCTGCTGGTAGCGAAGTAACAAACCGCTTGGGGTAATGAAACAACTCGGTGGAATGTTCCGTTGGAAGGATGTACGTCCA
>DDIC01000042.1:16319-16464 GCA_002338335.1 Bacteroidetes bacterium UBA1860 | reverse complement strand
AGGGCTCCAATCAACATGAGGAAGAATCGCTCTTGGCGAATCAACCCGAAAAAACTGAATGGGAGTAGTTGGTCTACCCCATTACTTGTATTTGAACGCTTTGGACTGGACGATGTGTCTGACATAGGGCCTGTATGTATCTAAA
>DDIC01000042.1:15698-15998 GCA_002338335.1 Bacteroidetes bacterium UBA1860 | reverse complement strand
AAATTAGTCAATTAGATGTTAACCCTATGTTAAACTGATTAAGTATCGAACGCCCTAAGCAACCTGCGCATCAAGTTGTTTTTGGAGTACAGATTTAGGCACCGCTCCAACGACTTGATCTACGACTTCGCCATTTTTGAAGATTAAAAGGGTTGGAATAGAGCGAATCCCATACTTCATGGATACAGATGGATTGTTATCTACATCCACTTTACCCACTTTCACTTTTCCTTCGTATTCACCAGCAAGCTCCTCAACGACTGGGCCAACCATGCGACAAGGCCCACACCATTCAGCCCA
>DDIC01000042.1:2049-15419 GCA_002338335.1 Bacteroidetes bacterium UBA1860 | reverse complement strand
AGTTGCTTACAAGGCCCACACCATTCAGCCCAAAAGTCGACCAATACGGGTGTATCTGCGGATTCAACTTCAGTGGCGAAGTTTGCGTCATTAAACTCAATTGCTTTAGCCATGTTACCTTTTATAATGGTTATGTACACTTTAGACGTACTTGTATTTACATGTTAAGTTAAGAAAGTTGATCTGCTCTTTCAACCTATCCAAACAACGATTACGATGCAACCGTTCTTAGTTCGATGGAATCTTCTCCAAGAAGCTCCTCTAGTGAGGATAGCAACTCATCATTCGGATCAATGACCACGTTGCGAGCGCGTAGCTGTAGGGGTCGTTCAGACGCCTGACTATACAAGGAGAACTCCATTTGAGCTTCTCCTTTGTGCTTTTTGAATAAACTCTCGAGCTCATCTAGAATGTCTTGCGACGCACGGTCCGTTTCCAATCGCGCAACAATACAGACTCGTTTTTGGTGCTTTTCACGGAGGTTTTCAGCACGATCCATCGACTCTGCCATCAACTGGGGTGCGCCACGATCTGTTCTCATAACACCTTTGATGTACAAACAATTATCCTCCTCTAACAACCCCTGATATTGGTCATAGCACTCACTAAAGACACTCACTTCTATAACACCCTCCAAATCTTCCACTTTCATAAACGCAATGGGGCGTTGCTTGGAGTCTTTGAGTCGTCGAATAGATGTCACGATACCCACGATGGATCCAGGCTCACGGTCTCGGATGCGCGTAAGGGTGTTCTCAGAAAGTTTGTGAGTCGCAAAGAGGGATCGATCATGACGGAAGCGCTCGAGTGGATGGCCGCTTAGATAAAATCCAATGACATCTCGCTCACGCTTGAGTTGTTCAATCTGTGTCCATGGAAGGCACTCTCGAAGTTTTGGTTCCATCATCGATGCACCCCCCTGAGTTCCACCAAACAACGACGTCTGGTTAAGGCGGGCTTCTTCAAACTTTCTATGGCCATACATCATGATCTCTTCTAGTCCTTGCAAGAGCTGGGCTCGGTTGGGATGGAGCTCATCAAAGGCACCTGCTTGAATCAAACTCTCCACCACACGCTTGTTGCAGGTTTTGGAGTCGACTCTGCCGGCAAAGTCAAAAATTGAGGTAAAAGGCCCTGATGATTCCCGCTCTTTAACAATCCCTTCGATGGCGGCAGCCCCCACCCCTTTAATCGCATTGAGTCCAAACTGAATCCGCTGATCGGTCACTGAAAATCGCCCAATTCCCGTATTGATGTTCGGGAAATCGACCGCGATACCCATCTTCTTACACTCATCAATGAAGTAGGTCACCTTTTTGAGGTCTGACATATTATGACTCATCACCGAAGCCATGTATTCTGCAGGATAATTTGCCTTGAAGTACATGGTTTGATAAGCCAGAATGGAATAGGCTGCAGAGTGAGATTTATTGAATCCATAGCCTGCAAAAAGGGCCATTTTATCAAAAATCTCTTTGGCTAGGCTGGGTTCAATCCCTTTGGCAGTAGCACGGGACATAAATTTCTCTTCCTCCTGGGCCATCTGATCCATTTTCTTTTTACCCATGATCCGCCGCAAAATATCTGCTTCACCCAGCGTGTAGTCCCCCATCCGTTGCGCCACGACCATGATCTGCTCCTGGTAAATCATAATGCCGTAGGTGGGTTCCAGCACCTCCACCAAATCCTCATGGGGATAATCGACCTCTTCTTGACCGTGCTTGCGACGAATGTAATCTGGGATAAACTGCATCGGTCCAGGACGATACAGCGCATTCATGGCAATCAAATCGTCTATGGTCGTGGGTTTGAGATCCCGCAAGTGTTTGCGCATTCCATCAGATTCAAACTGGAACGTCCCTACTGTCCCCCCTTTTTGATACAGGGCAAAGGTTTTTTCATCATCCAGAGGAATATCGTCCAAGGTCATCTCACGCCCATGAATCAGGCGCACCATCTCGATCACTGTCTTGAGAATGGACAGGGTTTTAAGGCCAAGAAAGTCCATTTTGAGCATTCCCGCATCTTCAATCACCTTCCCATCAAACTGTGTGACCATCAACTCGGCATCTTTGGCCGTACATACGGGGATGAGGCTCAATAGATCATTAGGGGCAATAATTATCCCAGCAGCATGAATTCCCGTGTTGCGAATACTTCCTTCAAGCGTATGGGCAAGCTGTAAGGTTTTTCCAGCTAGGGTATCCGATTTTTTAATCTCCCTGAGCTCTGGAACCTCTTCAAAAGCTTTATCAAGGGTGGTTCCCACATTTTCTGGAACCTTTTTGGCGAGTTGGTCGGCTTCTTGGAGAGGAAGTTCCAACACGCGAGCCACGTCGCGGACGGCAGATCGTGCAGCCATGGTCCCAAACGTGATAATATGGGCTACCTGATTGTAGCCATACTTTTCTACGACATAATCAATCACCTTTTGACGCCCCTCATCATCAAAATCGATATCCATATCGGGCATGCTCACCCGCTCTGGATTGAGGAATCGCTCAAAGAGCAGGTCATATTTGAGTGGATCGACGTTGGTAATACCAATGGCATAAGCAACCACTGACCCTGCTGCTGAGCCTCGACCAGGCCCTACATAGACCCCCATCTCTTTGGCTGCATCAATAAAATCTTGAACAATCAAGAAATAGCCCGCAAATCCCATCGATTTGATGATCCCAAGCTCATGCTCAATCCTTTCTACGACCTTCGGCTCAAGCTCACCTTCTGCCGTGGGGTATTTTTGCTTCGCTCCCTCCAGCCCAAGGTGCTTGAGCGTATCGTCTTCTGTATCAAAACCCTCAGGCAGTGTCGATGAAGGCAATAAAATATCTTGTTCAAGCTCTATCGGTTCGAGCGTCGCAACAAGGTCCTGAATATTATGAATGGCCTCCGGGATGTCCGCAAACAAAGCGGCCATTTCTTGAGAGCTCTTGTAGTAATACTCATGATTCGGGAAGCCGTACCGTGTGCCCCGTCCTCGCCCAATCGGCATACTTACCGGGTTATTATCCTCCACGCAAAGCAACGCATCATGGGCTTGCCAATCTTTTTCGTGAATGTAATAGACATCCTGGGCTGCCAAAACCTTCACATTATGGGCTTTGGCAAATTTGAGCAAAACTTGATTCACCCTGTCCTCCTCCTCCAGCCCATGACGTTGTAGTGTTACATAAAAATCGTCGCCAAAGATCTCCTTCCACCAAAGAAATGCCTCTTCGGCAGCCTCTTCCCCCTGGTTTAAGATCAAATCAGGCACTTCACCTCGTAGCCCTCCTGTTAATGCGATGACCCCCTTGTGATGTTCTTTAATGAGGGCTTTATCAATACGAGGAAACTTATAATAATACCCCTCGATGTGTCCTTTTGAGACCAGTGCTGATAGGTTTTTATACCCCTCGAGGTTTTTAACTAGAAAAACAGGTTGTGTCCGATAATCTTTGAAATCACGGGTGAACTTTTTTTGATGACGGTCGGCTACTAGATAGCACTCACACCCCAAAATAGGCTGAATGCCTGCCTCTTTGGCGGCTCTGGTGAAATGAAAGGCCCCAAACATATTCCCCAAATCGGTACAGGCAACCGCTGGGGCCCCATCGTTTTTGGCCGCCTCTACCAACGCTTTGACACTCGCTGTACTTCTCAGAATGGAAAATTGAGAGTGGCAATGTAGATGGATAAACGGCGTGTCCACCGCTGGGTTAACCGTCGACACAGGGGGGGCTTTAGATCCAAGCGGTGGTTGCGGGGTTGAGTCCGCTGAAGGGCTGTTTATGGACCCCTCTGATGGGCTAGGCTCGGTCTCGTTGTTTTGGGCCTCTTTTTGTGCTTTCCTTTGGGCTTCCCAACGTTTTTCTTGCTCAAGCTCGGATTCATAATGTGTTTGATTGATTACCTCACTCAAGGGTTTTGCTGGCCACTCAACCCCATCGGGTGGATCAAGCACTAAATCCCCCCGCCGCACCATTTCAAAAAAGGATCTAGCTGTTGCTCGAACATCGGCAAAAGCATCATGAGCCCCTTCAAAGCCCACCTCAAAGAGCGTTGTGTGAAGCTCAGCCAGTGTTGGCCATTTGAATCGGCCTTGCCCCCCAGGAATCTTGCATACCTCCGTACCCGAATCCTTCGTATCGACCTGAATTTTGGACTCAAGTGCGTTGGATCGATTTAGCCTGACGTACTCTGCTCCTAGGATATTCCAATCGAAGATGAGATTATGCCCAATCACAAATGTGGAGGCGTGAACGGCTTGTTCAAACGCTTCGAGCACGTCTAAAAGAGGAGAGCCCTCTTTTTGAGCCCGCTCTGTGGAGATCCCGTGAATCTTTTCTGAATTGAACGGAATCGTAAACCCGTCCGGTTGTACTATCCAATTGCCTTCACTGATTTTTTTTCCTTCGATGTCGTGAACTTGCCAGGCAAGCTGGACCAAGCGGGGCCAATTGTCGGTATCGGTAACCGGGGCTCTGAAGTTTTTGGGTAAGCCTGTGGTTTCTGTATCGTATATGAGGAACATAAAAGTGGAGCAATCGTCGAACTAGACGCTTAATCATAACTCTTGACGTCAGGTAACATCGTGAAATCTTCGGGCTATTGCATGATTTCTTCAGGGGGACACGGAATTTTTTTGAAAGATTTCCGAGTGTCACTCGATAACAGTCATCCTGAGGCCGATGTTGTGTTTGTATCCCATGCACATGCCGATCATTTACCAAGAAATCGTTCCTGTGCTGTCGTTTGTTCGGCCCCAACTTTGGCCTTTATGCGCAAAAGAGGGTACAAAGGAGACGCCTTGGTCTTGGACTGGCAAACGCCCACCTCATTAAACACTATTCGAGAACACTTTGGGGTGTCGTACACGAGGAAGGGCTCGGGAGACTCTGTGTCACGCGAGGCAACTCTAACGCTCTATCCTGCAGGCCATATTTTGGGCTCGGCAATGATTCTCGTAGAGAGTGAGGATGGTTCTTTGCTGTACACAGGCGATGTGAAAACACCCGCTTCCCCTGCAACCGAAGGGGTGGCTTGGCCGAGCTCAGTGGATGAGCTCATTATAGAAGCCACGTTTGGATTACCTATTTACAAATGGAAACCGACCCACGAAATCCAACAAGAAATGCTTTCGTTTGCTCAGGAGACCCTGGAGGCAGGTGAAACACCTCTATTTCTAGGGTATAATTTGGGCAAAGGTCAGGAGATTTTGCATTTACTCGAACCCTTAGATCATCGCAAAATGATTCATGGTGGTGGATTTCCATACTGCGAGGTCTACCAACAGGCAGGTATCACTTTGGGCAACGTAGAGCCCTATAATCGCGAAACATGCGAAGGGGCGATTTTAGTCGGTCCCACGTCCGTATTATCTTCTGGATTTGCCTCCAATGTTGAGCGTCTGCGTGTCGCTCAATGCTCAGGGTGGGCAGCGATGGCAAGCAGGCGAACACAACTAAATCTTGATCGCGGATTTGCTCTTTCGGATCATCTCGATTTCTTTGAGTTGCTGGATGTATGCGATGCCCTGCAACCCCGCAAGATTCATATTACCCACTCACCTACTCCTGACGTTGTCGCTCACTTCTTGGAACAGCGAGGTCATCAAGCACAATTTCTTGATTTAACTATGCAACAAGAGGAGGAGCTTGATGGGTAAGTCAGAGCAGGTGAGTTCAGGGCCAGGAAATTCAGAACCAGGGCGTTCAGAACCGGTCAAGAGGTATCCTTTCCGCAAATACTGCGAGGTTTTGGATCGGCTAGAGCAAACACGGGGGACCAAGGCAAAGCAGACGCTCTTTGTGGAGTTGCTTCGTGACATTCAACATCACGGGACGCTGGAAGATGAAGTTCTGGCGTGTCGGTTTGTCAGTGAGGGTGCGTTTGATCCAACCTCGGGGCTCACAGGTAGGTTGGGCGCGAGATCCCAGGGGATGTGGGTCTCTGAATATTGTGAGATTGATTATGATAAGGTCTTCAAACCTTGTCGAACCGCGACTGGATCAGGCTCAGAGACCATCGAATTATTGTTGACAAACATGCCCCATTCGGGATCAAAACAAGCCCAGCCTGACACTCGAACCCCTTGGACGTTGCACAATATGGACACGTCGTTTGGGCTAATGGCACAAGCCAAAAAGAGTGAGGACAAACGAGCCCTTTTTGACCAGTGGCTAGAGACTCTCACCCCATTGGAGATAAAAATGGCCCTTCGAATGCTTGGGGGTGGGTCGCTTCGCATTGGATTCGAAGCCCGAAGCTTGTTGCAGACTCTGGCTAAGGTAAGTGGGTCATCGTTGGAGCATATTCGGTACGCCCACATGGTGCTGGGGAGTGTATCTGAAACGGCACGCATTGTCTTTGAAGACCGTTTGGATGAGGCCTCTTTCTCCATGTTTCGGCCGATTGCCTTCATGCTGGCTTCTCCCGTCGAATCCTTGGAGGCTTTACCCTGGGCGAGTGTAAGGCTTGAGGAAAAACTAGATGGTATTCGTTGTCAAGTCCACGCCTCGGTTGATAGAGTAGAGCTCTATTCACGCGATTTAAATCCCCTTACCCAAACATTTCCAGATGTCGTAGTTGAGATGAAGCGTGCGCAATCATCGCTGGGGGGATCTTTTGTTCTCGATGGTGAGGTCTTAGCCTTTGACCCTTCAACGAAAAGAATTCTTCCCTTTCTTGATCTCCAAAAAAGACTTGGCGTCAAAAAGCCATCAAGCACGCTCATGAACGATGTGCCGGTCATCTTTGTGGCGTATGATCTATTGGTGTTGGATGAAAAAGAGGCCTTCAGTCAATCACTTGAGCAACGCCGGTCTCAATTAACCTCTGTTTGCGAAAAAGCAAACCTCCCCTATTCTCGCCAGTTTGAGGTTGCTACACTACAACAATGTCAACGCGCTTTTGAGCAGGCCTTAAACCACGGAAATGAAGGGTTAATGATCAAGCAAGTGGATAGCCATTATGCGTTTGGACAACGCTCTCATCACTGGCAAAAGCTCAAAGAGCCTGAGGGTGCACTAGACACCATGATTATGTATGCCCATGCGGGAAGCGGTAAACGGGGTGGCACCTACTCTGATTTCACCCTTGGAGTATCCGTTGCAAACGATGATCGATTCTCCGAGTCCTTTATTCCGATTGGCAAAGCCTACGGTGGCTATACCAATGCCGAACTGCGCAGGCTAAATCAGGAACTCAAAAAGCTGGTCGTGGAAAAGTTTGGCCCCACACTTTTGCTACGTCCTGGGCTTGTTGTGGAGTTAGAATTTGATTCCATTCAGGCAAACAAACGGACCAAAGCGGGCTATACGCTTCGTTTTCCACGTTTCCGGTCTATTCGTTGGGATCTTGGACCCGACGACGTTGACACGCTCCAGGAGGTAGAGCGTTTAGCACAAGCCAAATCGATGTTGACGCGACCCTCTATGGACACTCTGGCCGATAAGGCACCTATCATCCTTCCCAATGGATAATCTCCTTTGGCTATGGATTGAGATCCAGCGATTCACCATACCCAATCGTGTTGCGCAAAAGCCATCCATGTGGATCTAGCGTAATCTCTTGCACACGTCTTGGGAGCTCAACGACCACCTCTCCCGTGGGTCCTGTAGGATCCGGATTTTGGACACCCACCTCCACGACACGTATCTCTCCATTCACAGAAACCTCCACAGGCATAGAAAAACGAATCCCCTCGGGAACATTGGCCCAATATAATGTGAGTGATCGTCCTTCAACCTCATAGACGAGCTCGGGGAGTTCGGAATGCTTCAAAAAGAGCTCAAAGAAGGGTCCTAGGTCTCGTTGGGTATACGATTGAGCCACCCGCATGACATCTTGCGTGCTAGCAAAACGGGTCTGTGACCCATCGAGGGCCTCTGCCGCGGCTTGTGTTGGATAGAGAAGCTCTCGCATGAAACTCGAGAATGCATCCTCACCAAGGAGGCAGCGCAACATATGTAGCGTCCAGGCACCTTTGTAATAAATATCCCCTCCACGACCCGATCCATATTTTTGTTTGGTCGTCTGGAATGCATCGGGAACCAGTTCATCATTGGAGACAATACGCATTCGCATCAAGCCCATTAAGCTGTCTGCCGCAGCTTGCCCAAGCACATCCTCTGTGTAGAGCGTCTGCATGTAGGTTCCAAATCCTTCATGGATCCAAAAATCACGCCAATCCCATGCTGTAAGAAGGTTTCCCCACCATTCATGCGCTAATTCGTGATGGTGCAAGTCATCAAATCCAACAGCTCGACCAAAGAGATTGTTATCCTCAAAGCGTGGTCCGTACGCGATAATTGTTTGGTGCTCCATCCCCAAAAACGGCGCATGAACAACCCCATATTTCTCATTGCGGAAGGGATACGGCCCAAGGAGCTCCTCAAACCAGACAAGCTGTTCCTTGAATTGAGGAAAACGTTCACGCCCTTTTTCCTCAAACTCGGGGAGCACCCAAAAATGGAGTGGGATTGTGGATCCGTCTACACTTTGGACACTGTCTTGAAGCTCTATATAGGGCGCTGCATTTAGCGTGATGCTATACGAATTAATAGGATTGAGCACCTCCCAGCTCCACCGCGTGCGATCCCCGTCGGTTTGTGTCTCCCGAAGCACACCATTGGATACAGCCGTGAGCCCGGCAGGAACGGTGTAATGAATCATGACTCCATTATCGGGTTCATCCGAGGGATGATCTTTGTTGGGCCACCACAACCATGCCCCATCTCCCTGACACGCGACACCAATCCAAGGATCTCCCGAAGGGGTTTCGGCCCAAACAAAGCCACCATCCCATGGTGCTTGTACAGCAGGACGGGGCTTCCCTTGGTAGGAAATTGACACTTTAACCTCCTCTCCTGGTTGAAGCGTCCCAGGAAACGTCAGGTGAATAAATCGCTCATGAACCTCTGGTTCGGCCAGATGAGGTCTGTGCCAAGCCAACGGTTGTCCTTGCCATTCCACTGCTTGGATCTCAAAACGGGGGCTTAACGCCATGCGCCAGGTATCCGAGGCAATTTGTTGGATGGCCGTCGTGGTAACTATCGCTGCAATAGCAGAATCCGATGGGAACACCTCCATATCTAACTCAATATGTTGCACATCATAGGCTGCTTGATAGGGATGGATGGGACCACCTGACTGCGCCAAGAGCGTCCAAGGGGTGAATCCAATGATCAAACCCAATATCATAAAGGAGAAGATGCTAGGTCTTGAGAGGGTTGTAATCGGTTTTCTCATACTAGGTACTGTTAATGTCTTCCAACTTTTGTTGCAGGGTTCGAGTTCACCCCACTTTCAATTTCTTGTATCTTACGACGGTACGCGCATTAAACAAAACAGCACGCGGAGCGACATCATGGCGGCACCCAAATTTCAATCCCACCTAGGCATGGTGGACCTTCTTCCTGAGCATACACCTTTGTGGCGTAAGATCGAACAAGCACTCCATGACCAAGCGGCATTGTTTGATTTTCATGAAATTCGTACGCCCATTATGGAGCAGACGGAGCTCATCGTGCGAGGGGTAGGCGCAACAAGTGATATTGTCAGTAAAGAGATTTTTGCTTTCGAAAAAGGTGACAGCCACTATATCCTGAGACCTGAGTGTACCGCTCCCGTGGTTCGAGCCTATATCGAACATCATCTTGGCCAGCGCGGAGGCGCCCAAAAGCTTTACTACTTCGGTCCAATGTTTCGGGCAGAACGACCGCAAAAAGGTCGACTCAGACAATTCCATCAGTTTGGTGTGGAGGTGTTGGGGTCTGCCCACCCTATCGCTGATATCGAAACCCTCCAACTCATGCTCGCTGTGCTGGAAGCTCTTGGCTTGACGGATTGGACTCTTAAACTGAATTCTGTGGGGGATCGCCCCAGTCGTGAGGCGTACAAAAAGGTGCTGCTTGAGTATTTAACCCCATTTGCCTCCCAACTCAGTGAAATCTCACAGAAACGTCTAGAAACCAATCCCATGAGGATCTTGGATTCGAAGGATGCCTCAGATCAGCAAATCATTGCAGGTGCCCCTTCGATTTTAGACTCTTTAAACGAGGAGTGTCAGGCTCATTTTGCGCAGGTTCGAGAAGGCTTAGACGCGCTTGGTATTCCCTATGAACTTACACCGCAGCTGGTTCGGGGAATGGATTATTACACCCAAACAGCCTTTGAAGTGACGAGCGCAGCTCTTGGATCACAAGATGCGATTGCAGGTGGCGGTCGCTATGATCTATTGGTTGAGGAATTAGGAGGTGCACCAACCCCAGCTGTAGGATTTGCGATGGGCATGGAACGACTCATTTTGGCAATGCAAAGTATCAACCATCCATGGACACAACAAGAGGCTGCTAGTGCCGCTCCTGATGTCTATCTGGTTGCGCTTGGGGAGGAAGCACAAACATGGGGTTTGAATGCGCTACAGACCTTGCGTTCGAAGGGAATCTCAGCCACAATAGACATGCAAGGTCGCTCCATGAAAGCTCAAATGAAGGATGCCAATCGAAGTGGTGCTCGCTACACGCTAATCGTGGGGGAGCAAGAGCTCCAACAACAAACCTTTGTGCTTCGACATATGGCGGAGAGCTCAGAAGAGACTCTGTCTTTCGACGATGTGATCCAACGTCTTCAGCAAGCGGCCTCTGCAATAAAGGGATCCTAAGGTATGCTGAATGGCTAAATTGAGTGACCTCCCAAAACCAGAAAAGGTCTTAATCCTTGGCTCTGGGTATAGCTGGTTCACCTCACATTTGCAGGAGAGCCTGCACGTTGAGTACAACGATCTGCCAGGAATGAAACCCACGACGACCCCTGGACACTCGGGTGAGTTGGTCGCAGGATGGTTTGAGGGACGTTGCATATGGGTGTTCAGCGGGCGGACACATCTCTATGAAGGGGCTACTTGGTCACAAATTATCCGCCCTGTTGAGTTAGCAGCAACCTCTGGAGCCTCTGAGCTTCTTGTGACGAATGCTGCTGGAGGCATTCGGCCCGATATGAAGGTGGGGGATCTCATGTTGATCGACGACGTATTATGGATGACGCCTGTGTTTAGAATGTGGAAGGATCCATACCATCAAGATACAACGAGCACCCACCTTGATCGCCCCACCAAACCGTTTTCCCCTTACTACTCGACTGAGCTAAGGCAGGCTCTTGACTCGACACCACATTTGCATATTGGAACCTATCTGTATGTCACAGGCCCGTCCTACGAGACCCCTGCAGAGATTCGTGCATTCCAGGTAATGGGAGCCGATGCGGTGGGGATGAGTACGGTTCCTGAGCTAATCACCGCAGCAGAGCTTGGCCTTCGATGGAGCGGTGTATCCTTGATTACCAATCAAGCATCAGGACTTGGTGAGGAGCCGTTGGATCATACCGATATTATCGATGTCGCTGCGATGTCACAGCCTAGGCTTTTGGAGCTGTTCAAGGTCATGGTTGCAGCGTAAGAATGGGCTGGGCGTAAGCACGGTGGCGTCATAACAATGGGCTGGGCATTACAAAAAGCGTGCCCATCCGAATCTCCTAAGACGCGTACTCCCTGAGATATCGCTCCATACGTACCTTTTTGCGCATATTATCGCTACTCATATAGCGAAGTTTTCCAAAAATGTCCCGCTCTTGCCACGCGCGATCAAACCGACCAAAGCACCAAAAAATCCCCGAGTATGAATTGGGATTTCGCCCGTCGATGGCCCACTGATTATTCAACTCAATTAACCACGTCAACGCCGTTTCCATATCGGGTGCCCATTCAATCACCTTCTTACCCCATAGCATGCGTAAGTAATTATGAATAATCCCCTCCCGACGAAGCTGATGCTGTGCGGCATTCCAAAGACTATCATGAGTTTGGCCCCTCTCGAGCTGCTCAAAGGTGTAGACATGAGGTCGAATGTCTGAGTGGTGTTCTCCAATCGTTGTCTTTGCCCAATCAGGCAGGCTTTCATACTCGGCATAATCAGGCCGGTGGTGACAATAATGGTAGCCCACTTCTCGCCAAGTCACCACTTCATTTAAAAACGACTCTATGTTGGGGTCACCATTAAAAAACCCCTCCGATTTCCCGCCTACATAGGTAAGATTGTCCATAGACCATCCCGCGGGCATCTTTGCAAGGGCCGCCTCCACAACTTCATGCGCTGATAAGACTCCATAATGGAGCCAAGGACTCAGCCTTGATGTTTTATGTTCGTCTGGGTGATTCCGTTTCTCATCATACTCCAGCAGGTCAAATTGCATGAATCCGTGCATCCTTTGGAGTGCTGCTTCTCGGGAGCCACGAGTCTCAACCGGTGCGATATCATGACGAATAGGAAGGCTAGCCAACCACGAGTCTCTCTGGCCAAATACCTCCCCTCCATGGGGGGCGATTGACGCCAACGCTTCGGGAATAGCGCTTTGAACGTGGCTTCCCTGGATAGTCAGCTCACCTAACGGATCTTCAGAGGGCATCACGTCCATCGCTTCCCGAAACGATTTCTGAACGATTTTACGAAAGATATAAGCACTGTAGGGGTCTTTGGTTGTTTGACCCAGAGGGATGAGCCCATTGGCATCAACCACGACATAGGGGGCTTTAATCTGTTCCGCCCACCGGGTATTTCGCCTTGGAATGGGCCCCACCGGAAACTCATCCGTCACAACCATTGCTGCATGCTCTGCCAACGCCTCAAATCCCTTTTCAGCGGTGCCGGGCTGCTCTTCAAGGTGAGGCCAATAGACCCATGAGCCTTGTTGCGACTTGTCATGAGATGCAGCATACGCAACGTGCTCTTCCATAAAATCGAGCTCCAGCGAATGTAACCGATCACAGGCCCAGGGATCACCGCAGTGCAGGGATTCATACACAACCACGGGTTTTTGAAGCTCATTCGCCCATGCGACCGCATATTCTAGGCCATGATGATAGGCAAACCGATGCGTGCTTTGCATCCATACCAAAATGTATGCACCATCCGGGTTCAAAGGGGCATTATTCAAGGATCGGACCCTCGCATGGTGATAGGCTGTCCACGATAATGTACTTGGGAAAAGGTTGAATGGGTGGTTGCTCTGCATCATGACGTAGGGGTTGACGTTTCCCATCCCGGCTCAAGTCGGGGTTGGGCTTCGATAAATGTTTGCGCACTCTGGCGAATGGCTGCTTTTTCATCCTCAGACTTCTTATCAAATGAATTGACCATAAAATTAACTCGCCCATTTTGTGTGAATGTATCACGCTGCTGATCAACAAAATTCCAGTATAAATAATTGAATGGGCAAGCTGTTGGGCCTGTTTTCTCTTTCACATTATAGGAGCACCCAGAGCAGTAATTGGACATTTTGTTGATATATGCCCCACCGCTCACGTAGGGCTTGGAGGCCAACACGCCGCC
>DDIC01000042.1:0-1754 GCA_002338335.1 Bacteroidetes bacterium UBA1860 | reverse complement strand
CCAACACGCCGCCATCGGCAAACGTACTCATCCCTAGAACATTGGGTAATTCCACCCATTCGTGCGCATCGGCATAGGCAAGAAGAAACCATTTATTGAGCTCTCGAGGATCGGTTTGAATGAGGTTTGAGAAACTACTCAGCACCATTAACCTGGGAATATGATGCGACCACGCCTCCTCTAGCACGGGCTTGAGGCTTTGACTCACACATTTACACGCATGCTCTCCAGTCCAATAAGCCTCTGGCAACCCACGAGTGAATCCGAAATGATTCGCCTCTCGAACCTCTGGCATCATCGCTTCATAATAGACACGGATGTACTCTCGCCAACCCAAGATCTGCCGAATAAATCCCTCAACACTTTGAATAGGTACTCGGCCCTCTTGGTAGGCTTGATGCGCCATGCCACATAATTCCATGGGGTCAAGCAGCCCATTATTCATATAAAGAGAGAGCCTTGAATGGAATAAAATGGGTTCATCGAGGGCCATGGCGTCTTCGTAGGGGCCAAAGTTTGCAAGTCGTTCATCGATGAACTCCTGGGCCAACGCCATCGCTTGGGCTTGCGTCACAGCGTATGCAAATCCCTGCGTATCGCCGAGACCTCCTGGAAACCACTCTTCGACCATGGTCATGACCTCTTGGGTAATCGCGTCAGGTTCCACCCGCCCTGATTCAGGAATAGACAGCCCCTTTGGAATCTTTTTTCGATTCTCGGCATCATAATTCCAGGTTCCCCCTTCAGGTTGGCCCTTTTCGTCCATCAGAAGGCCCGATTCCTTTCGCAAGGCTCGATAAAAGGTCTCCATCCGAAATCCAGGAGCGATTTTTTGGCGCCAGCGCTCTGCATCTGCAATAAATAAGGTGTTGGGCTGGATGTCTACTTGGCCGTGGTAGGTAGATGCAAGGTCTTGAAATAAACCTCGTTCATCCCATTCCGAAGGCTCCATACATGTGAGCCTCCTATTGGAGTCCTGCGCAAGCCACCGAGCCAGCGGGTCTACAAAGGTCTTTTTAGTGGCAACATAGACAACGGGAACATCACGAACTGCCAGCTCAAGGGCAAAATGCCTTGCACTAGAAAGGATAAAGGTCGCCTTTTTTTTGTGATGGGCGATTTGCCCCCATTTCTCGCGAGACTCTATGAATACGAAGGCTGTTTTCTGCTCCTTTTGGGCGTTTCGACACTGCTCAATCCATGGTTCCCAAGCATGCATCCTCAACTGATCCACATGGATATACACAAGGTGTTGAAACTCTGAGAGTGGGATACGAGGGAGGTGGCGGTCGATTTCCTGGTAAAAGGGTCGGTCTCCTAGGTGAGTTTGTGGTTGATCCTGAGTGGTGTTTTGAGCCGTGAGTTGATTCATGTTTAGGAAACGCGTGGCGAGGGATCCTCATTCCCTATCTGCAGGATCCTTCTAGAAAAGACCCTTGCGCGCGAAACCTTTAACACAAAGCTTCGTACACATTGGCATAGAGGCCTATATAGCTCTATTTAGATATTGGTTTAACCCTCGAATTTTTCTTTCTTTATGACTTCAGTACATGAACAACGACCTATGAACAAAGGACTTACACGCTCTTCATATGACCGCATGATTGCAGGTGTTTGTGGTGGAATTGCTGACTTCCTGGGATGGAATTCAACCGTCATTCGCGTACTCTACCTACTGTTTATCATTTTTTCTTTTGGCACTGCCATAATTGCCTATTTTATTTTAGCGTTAGTGATGCCGAAATAAACAGAGA
>DDIC01000053.1:13410-63022 GCA_002338335.1 Bacteroidetes bacterium UBA1860 | reverse complement strand
CTTCATGACGCCGCAATTTGTCAATTATCCATTCGCCAATTGCATGATCTATCGGCTTTTGACCCATGTTTGGTTCCCTCTATGGTATTATGGAGTCCACCGCAGCCCAAAATAAACTTCACCAGGGCGTGTGCGCATATTTTCAACCAGAATCCGTCTAGATGACGTAAGGTTGACTCCTCTTGCAAAAATACCGAATGCCTCTCCTATTTGAAATTCCAACTTTGAATGAATCATCCAGTCACCCTCAATGGGCGTTCCAACACTCGTCACGGCTTCCCCTTCATAATGCGCCTCGATGTCTAACACGAGACCCTCCATGAGCACCCCATAGCCATGAAGTCGGATCCAGCGATCTGCGAGTAAGGGGACCTCGGCACCTTTTTGTATGCTCTCAATCGATGAGTGAATAGCGGAGGGTCGATCTAACAACTCACTCCATCGTTGTCCACCTGCAAATCTAAACCAAACCCTGTCGACGAGTAAGGGTTGCGTTATGGCCACAGAGGCTTCGTGTATCCACGCTTGACGCGATGTCCACTGATGCCGAATCCCAAGGCTCTGGCTGGCCTGGTTTAATGGCAAAGCCCCCCACACAGGAAGTGTATACCCCCTCTGGATACTACTTGACACATGAAGCGCAATCTCCGTAGACCACGGAAAGGAAACGCGTAACGTTGCATCTGCTGTCGTGTTTGCCGAGGGTGGCAACAGGTCGAGGTAAGGGCTCGTGGGCGCCAATTCGTATGCTCGATCTGCTGACCCAAACCTAACCTCCTGTAGTAGATCTAAATCGAGTGTTAGGATGCGAGAAAACGTATGCTCAAACGAGGCTCCCCCGACAGGATACAATGTAGACCCTTTATCCGTGCGTTGCCTCAGGGTAATACCAGCATGAGCACCAAATGGAGTGCGGCCCCACAACCACCGCTTAAACTCTCCCGTGGTCGTCACATACCCCTGGTGCTCTCCACTTAGTGCAAACCACCCAGTGGCCACATCCACGACCCAATAATCTTGTGGATTGGCTCCAAGCCATTGTTTGGCAAACGCCAACTCCACATTAGACACATCCCGATCCAAGGGTTGACAACACTCTTGCGTCACGGCGTCTTCGTACGAAGAGCTGCCTAATGATGCAGCAAGCTCAACGGTCCAATGTTGCTGATCAAGACGACGTTTGGCAAGCTGCGTTTCTACCTCCAATACACTCCATTGATTCCGCCATAATGGTTCATCATTCTCCGAGGCAGCTCCCTCAATCCCTGCAGGTGGCACCCAATCAGAGGGCCTTGAATACCACTCCAACACACGATGGGAGCCGCCCAGTGTGGTGGACCAATTCACATTATTTTTAAAAGGTTTACGAATCCAGACTTGCCCTATAGCCTTTGAGCGCTGAACCTCTTCAAATGGCTCAGCATTCCCTTCACTCATGCCATCCAGCATAATGCCAACCCAAGGCTTATACGATTGACTGCGACCCACTGAGTCCATCTGGCTGCCGATTGGCTGGCGCTGTGGTTGGGTTGCCCAATCAAGTCTCACGCGAGGAGTAATGGCACTACTTGTCGACGCCGTCAGAAGCAACGTTTCTGGATCAGGTGGATTCCATGCTGAATAGGGGGGCGCGTCGGGCCTGGACAAGGTCCCAATGGGCAGGTTCATGATCACCTCGTCCACACTCTCCATATAGGGCATTCGATTGGGGTCTAGCTGAAACACGCGAGCTCTTGGCTTAAATCCAAGTATCGGTTGACGCCTCACACCCGGAAACTGCGCCTTGTACTCACTTCGTATTTCAATGTCTTGTGGGTTAATCTCAGGGAGTAGCGAGCTCTCACCACGAGATTCTGATCCACTTCCAGATCCTGATCCTCCCGTATTATCCTGTGCAACCACCCCAGTCCATGGGCTTAACCAAAAGACCATAGAGAGACCCATTACCGCCATAAACCCAACGGACCAAGTTTTAAGAATCGATTTCATCGTGTTATAACGCATCATTTGTAAAATTCTTGTCAAACCAGAGCAGGATGGGTGTAGAGACTAAAATCACAATCATCCCTAGCCCATGGGATAATGTAGCATAGGCAAGACCTTCAACAAGTGGTACACCATACAATAAAAAAAGTGCCTGTTGCACAAACAAATGATAGGTGCCAATTCCACCGGGCGTAGGTATGGTAATTCCAATTCCGGCCACCACAGTAATGACAATTGCCTCGGTAAATCCTAAGGTTACACCAGACTGCACCGTCTCAATGGCAAAGAAGGGGAGGTAACTCATGGCGATGTACCCCAACCACGTAAGAATTGTATACCCAGTAAATTGAGGCCAGGTTTTGAGTCCACGAATAGACAACACACCCTGTCCAAATGAGACGATTAAATCAGCGATTTTTTGCACAGGTGCTGGAAGTCGGTCGCGCGAGGCCATGATCCCTTTCAAGCCAATCCAGATCAAGCCTAACACGATAAGCGCCGCAGCCACAATGCCTAGCAATAAAGTCGTGGGGACCTCATCGGTTCCCAAGAGGCCCGTCACGACACTTGAGTCGCTCAACAAGGCCAAAATCACAAAGAAAAATAACCCAATGAGGATGAGTAAGTCGATGATCCTCTCCAAAACAATCGTACCAATCATCCAGCTTGAAGAGGCATTGATTTTTCGTGCCACATAGACAGGCCTTGTGATTTCGCCAAGCCTGGGCACCAGGAAGTTCATAAAGTACCCCAACATGACGCCGGCAAATAACGTGCTAGTTTTCGCCTCAGAGCCTTCTTTTTCAATCAACAGTCTCCATCGCAGAGCTCGAAATAAGTGACTGAGGATTGCGACAGGGATGAAAATCCAGACCCAGCCCAAAGGGACTCGCTGAAGTTGTTGCCAAAACTCTTGAAGGTCAATTCCGCGCAATGAAAACCACAACAACACCCCAGCAATCACAAGAGAGCCCACGATTTTAGCCAGTCTTCCCCACATACTGGGTTGTTTTGGCTCTTGTGGACTCGTCACATCTTGAGGATTTTCCATAGAGGAAGCGTCTTTTTCATGCCCTGTTGCCTCATGGTTCATAAGTCATCCTCTTGATTCTCAAACGATTCACGCAAGTCTGTAATCTGAGTGTCTTGATCCACCGGTAAGGCCCACGGCTCATCCGAATTCTGTGCCAACGCTAACGGATGTGCAGTCGACGTCATGTCCCAATCCAGCCAACGCTGATTGGTAAATTGCGTGCTCGTAGTAGCCCCTACAGGATCGTTAACCACCAATTTTATAGGCTCTCCTTTGGATTCCCCTGTGGCTTGTGTCCTATCCCTCGCAGAACCCTCACGCATCGCCATCCACAACTGAGCTGTTTCCCAAGTAGAAAAAGGGTCTGTGGAGGCAATCGTTATTTTTTCTAGCACTTGTCCTGCAATCGTTTCCATGGTCACTTGCTCCAACTGCCAGGGAAGGTCTTCGTCGAAAGCCATCGTCGTTTCATTGCGTGGATTGGAGGAGATTGCATGGTCTTTTTCTCGAAGAAACCACTCCACAGAGAACTCACGCTCTTCTAGAGCCAACACACTGATAATGACTCGGTTTTGAGACCGATCCATCACCCACGAGGTATCACCAATCATCACAATGACCCGGTCATCGGTTTCAAATCGGCTAAATCCAACGCCCAAGGCCACACGACCACTCACTTCAGTGGATTGTCCAGTAAAATCATCTTCAGACAGTGCTGTAAAATCCATCGTTAAGAGTTGGCCACTTTGAGCTTGTGTAATAAAAGCATCCAAAAAAGGTGTGTTTTTGTCTTGAAGAACCTCAGCGTCTTGCGCATTCACACCATCTTGGGCATTGGCAACAGGTATCACACTCATAAAAAAGAGGACACTACTTAATCCCAGACCCCTCAGCCATGTCTGTTTCATCCTTTGATTCCGTGCTTGTCGAGAAGCTCTTGGAGCTCCTCCTCTGTTTCAATGAGTACATCCCGGGCGGCACTTCCTTGATATGGGCCGACAACACCAAGCGCAAAGAGTTGATCAATCAAACGCCCAGCACGGTTATATCCTATTTTAAGCTTTCGTTGAAGAAGTGACACACTCCCTTGCTGGTGCAACATCACCGTTTTCGCGGCCTCTATAAACAAAGAGTCGACATCCCCTACATCCCCCTGCCCCGCAGCTTCTTCTGCCTCATCACTCTCCAAGACCAAGGGCTGGTTATAATGGGACTGCTGTCCAATAAAGGCGGTAATCCGCTCCACTTCTTCCGTTGAAACGAATGCATTCTGCACCCGAACCATCTGGGCCCCATTACTAAACAGCATGTCCCCTTTCCCAACAAGCTCATCCGCCCCACCCACATCCAAAATGGTGCGCGAATCGACTTTCGAAGCAACTTGATATGCAATACGAGCGGGGAAATTCGCTTTAATGGTTCCTGTAATCACATTCACCGAGGGCCTTTGTGTCGCAATTACCAAATGAATGCCAACAGCCCGCGCTAGTTGAGCTATCCTAGAAATGGGTTCCTCAATCTGACGCCCAGCGGTCATCATTAGATCCGCTAACTCATCAATAATTACGACAATAAACGGCAGATGTCTATGCCCTAAGTCATCCTCGAGCCCACCCGCAGCAAACTTATCGTTATAAGCTTTGATATCCCGCACCATGGCCATCTTGAGCAGCTCATACCGACTATCCATCTCTTTACAGACGCTTTTGAGCGCTCCCAAAGCCTTGCTGGTGTCGGTCACAATCGGCTCCTCAGCCCCCTCAACATAGGCTAGATATTGATTCTGAATGTGACGATAGAGTGATAATTCAATCTTTTTGGGGTCAATGAGGACAAACTTCAGATTATCTGGATGAAGTTTGTACAGTAAACACGTGATAATGGTATTAATCCCGACCGATTTTCCAGAACCCGTGGCCCCAGCAATCAACAAATGGGGCATGCGGGCCAAATCGATCATAAAAATTTCATTGTCAATCGTCTTCCCAAATGCAATCGGAAGATCCATATCTGAATCGACAAACTTCTTCTTGTTAATCATCGACCGGATATGAACCATCTGTCGATTTGAGTTTGGAATCTCAATGCCAACCGCTGATTTTCCTGGAATAGGGGCAATGATACGAATCCCCTTGGCCGCGGTTGCCATCTTCAAATCATTAGCATATCCCCCAATCCGGCTAATCTTTACGTGATCCTCTGGCTCAATCTCATACAGCGTTACGGTTGGCCCAACGGTTGCGCGCAACTCTCGGTCCTCGCCGTCATCCTCTGCATGAGTTTTTAGAGCAATATTGTGTTGCTTTAGTTTATCGCTAATCAAATCGCCAACCCTGCGAATCTCATCCATATTCACGGGAGTGTCATCCTCCGTCGCAGGATCGAGTAAGTCCTCAGACGGAAATTGAAATTTATTTTTGGACCCACTGGCCGCTGCTTTTTGTGCCCGCCCTAGGTCTTTGGTACCCGCGTCTTCCTCTTCTTGCCCCACCACGATTTCAATATTTCCTGACGACGAAGAGGCCTCTTCGGATGATTTTGTAGGGGGTTGGGTAGAGGCTGGGGTTTCAGTAGTGGGTGCAGGCGTGGACGCAGGAGGTGCTGAAGATGCAGAAGCTGAAGCAGGAGAGGAGGCAGAAGATTTAGGAGTGTCTGCTTGAGGCTCACTGGGTCGAGATACTGCAGCTCGAGGCACTTCTTTTTGAGCATCAGCTAATTTCCTCATCGAACTCAAGCGCTGTTTCACCCATTGCGTGAAAGCACTCACATCAAGATTCAGCAAAAAGGAAAAGTCCACCTTAAACGTCATAAAGGAGAGTGTTGCCAATGCTGTGAGCAGCAAAATCAAGGCACCCCAGCTCAACAACCCCTGCAAAAGGGAGGCTAACATGAAGCCCACTTGTCCGCTCATGACAGAAGAGATCGAGTCAAACTCTAAAGCGAACCAACCAGCAAACGTGCTCAGCGTGAGCATCCAAAAGGTCATCAAGACAACTTTTCTGAGCCATCGATCCCATGACAGATCACGTATCATCACCCACCCAGAGCCAATGAGTACAACAGGAAGCGTCACACTAAATACGCCAAAAAGCAGTGTTACACTCAAATGGGCTAGCCATGCCCCCACGGTTCCAACCCAGTTCTGAACGAGCGTGGCAGAGCGGCTAGAAGGGTCTAACAAATCACCGAATCCAAGCCTGCTGACAGCAGCATAATCCGACTCCTGAAAGGTTAAGAGGCTCAATAAATAGAGCAAACCTATGCCAATCATCATCACACCAAGGACGATGAGACTTCTTCTAGAGGATGAGTTTGTGGTTGCTTTAGTAGGCATGATAGGCGATTCGAACGTCGACTAACATGGAATATCGTGAAAATGAGACACAACTACCGTTTGGATAGCTCAATGGTGCCGTCCAACATCACAGGAAGGACAGGGCACGCATCCATAGAGCAACACACCTCTACCTCATCTTCTCCCACGAGGCCTGCAAGTCGACGGGCATGATCACTCTGTTTCACGATCCCCACGGGGGCTTTCTCGCCAAGCCTTTGAGCTAAGCAAATCGCCATATGACCCGCGTCTGAGAGGGGCTGAAGCGAAGGATTGCCTCGTTCTAATAAAGCATTCAGAATCATGCCTGCAAAGAGTGTATCCTCCAGCGCAGGACACCCTCTCCAGCCAGCACAAAAAAGAGTTACAGGGATCGATTGATACAAAGCACCTTCAACTCGCTCAAGAATGGCTGAATAATTCAAAAACCCTCCAACAAGGATCTCTTCGGCCCCTTTGGAGTATTCAAGGGCGCGAGTTCCATTCGTGGTCGTCATAATAAGTTGCTTCCCCCCCACAACTTCAGGCGTGCAACTTAAGGGTGAGTTTCCGTAATCAAACCCTTCAATTATTACTCCATTACGCTCTCCGAGCGTTAATACCTGCTTACGATCCATATTTTGGACCAATCGGAAGGCCTGGTCTGTTTCCTCCACAGGATAAATCTTTGTAGCACCATTCGAGAGTGCTGTGATCATTGTGCTTGAAGCTCGTAAAATATCGATGACCACGACCAAGCGGCCTTTTAGCTGTCCTTCTTCAATTTCGTTAGCAGACAGTATGATCTCTAACTTAGGGTGTTGCTTCTCACTCATGCGTTATTTGACAAAAGGGGGGTTTGTAATCGTTGCCGGTTTGCTTTCTCCTCGAATCAATATGCCAATGGAGGCGCCATCCTCTAGATTCAGCCCCTTACGTTTGTCCACTCTAGCCATTCCAATACCCTGGCCAAGCGTGATGGATTGTGTGCCACTTGTGACGCTCCCTATCACTTCACCCTTCGAATCAACCACCTCATACCCCGATCGAGGAATCGCTCTTGGTTCATCCATTACAAATCCGATAAGTCTACGATACTCTCCCGACTCCTTTTGACTTGCAATAGCCTCTTTTCCCACAAACGGTCCAGCGTCGAGCTTGGTGACCCAGCCCATTCTAGCCTCGAGAGGACTCACCGTTTCGTCCATGTCTTGGCCATACAGATTGAATCCCTTTTCAAGGCGTAGTGTATCACGCGCTCCAAGCCCACAGGGTACAGCCCCAGCATCTAATAAGGCTGTCCAAATCGCCCGAATGCCCTCCGCTTGATCGGTAGGGATGTAGAGCTCCACCCCTTTTTCACCCGTGTATCCTGTGGTAGCGATCCATACATCGGGGACTCCACACACAGGTCCTTGGGTAAATGCATAAAATGGGATTGCATCTAGGCCCACTTCTGTAAATGGCTTGAGAAGATTCAACGATGAAGGTCCTTGCAGCACCAATAGGCCCATATGATCGGAGCGATTCTCGAGTTGCACATCGGCTTCTGCAAATCGAGCCTCTTTGAGCTGCGTGACCCATGCCCAGTCTTTTTCAACATTGGCAGCATTTACCACCATTAACCATTCTTCCACCGAACGACAGTAAATAAGACAATCATCCAGTACTCCGCCATCTTCTTGACACATCGCTGTGTACTGAGCTTTCCCTGGTGGGCAAGCATCCACATCATTAATCAGCAACATTTGCAAAAAAGACGCGGCATCCTTTCCAGTGACAAAGAATTCCCCCATGTGTGAGACATCAAATAGGCCCGACCCAGTGCGCACGGCATGGTGCTCTTGCTTTATCCCTTCATAACTCACGGGCATGAGGTATCCACCAAACTCAATACAGCGAGCGCCTAGCTTTTGATGATGGTCGTATAAAGGCGTCTTTTTCATGGCTCCAAATGTAGGCATTTTTCTATTGTCGACTATAACAAATTCGGCCGCTCGTGACGGAACTTCCAACACATGTATCAACGAACTCGACCCAAGATTTTGTATTTTGTGCGGCATGAGTTCAATAACCAAAGAGCAAGTTCGCAGCGCATTAATGCAGGTCCTTCACCCAGAAGTAGAGAAGGACTTGATTTCCCTGGAGATGGTGCAGGATCTCATTATTCAGGATAAATACATCACGTTTTCGCTGGAATTACCTTCCAAAAATGATGCATTAGCGGATCTTCTTAAAGATCAAGCGACTCAAGCGATTCAAAAGTTTGTCGATTCAGAGGCCATTGTTGATATCACAGTGGGTGTGAATATCTCTGTGGCAAAACGGATGGAAGGGACTCAAAGCGGGGCGAGTGACCCCAACGACGGAGCCGCACAGCAAACGGAGGCCTCCTCAGAAGCGACACAGGGCTTGTTGCCTACGGTCAAACATGTGATTGCGGTGGCGTCTGGTAAGGGGGGCGTCGGCAAGTCTACGGTAGCCTCCAATCTAGCAGTGAGCTTGGCAAAAATGGGGCTAAAGGTGGGGCTCATGGACGCTGATATTTACGGCCCGAGTGTTCCCATTATGTTTGATGTCCATGAAAAGCCAACGATTACGACGCAGCGGAAGCTTGAGCCGATCCAAAAGTATGGTGTTCACCTCGTATCGATGGGTTTTTTGATTGACCCAGACCAAGCCATGATTTGGCGGGGACCGATGGTGACGAGTGCCGTGAAACAGTTTATGCAGGATGTGGAGTGGCCAGAGCTCGATATTATGGTGCTTGACCTCCCACCGGGAACGGGTGACATTCAATTGACCATCGTCCAATCGGTTCCCCTGCGCGGTGCTGTAATTGTGTCAACACCTCAGCCTGTAGCCTTGGAGGATGCTCGAAAAGGGATTGCGATGTTTGACAAAGTAAGGGTGCCAATTTTAGGGCTGTTGGAGAATATGGCATGGTTTTCACCCCCAGATCATCCTGAATCGAAATATTACATCTTTGGCAAGCACGGTGCTCGCCAGCTGGCACAACAGCAACAAGTCCCCTTCCTCGGAGAGATTCCGCTCGTGGAGGAAATTCGTAAAGCAGGGGATGCAGGAAAGCCCGTGAGTATTGAAGGGCCGGATTCTACGCAAGGGCAAGCATTCCGAACCATGGCAGAGCGGGTGATACAGTCGATAGAAGCTTTAGAGTCGACTGGAGAAGGGCAAGAAGAGATGTCGATTTCGTTTCACGAGTAGCTCTACGCTGAGGTCGAATTGCTCGTAACCCACAGCGCGCGCCAACTCATACTACAAACTCGCGCGCCAAACCCGCGCCAACCAAGCCCGCTCAAGCAAATCGATCAGAGAGCCGATTAATCAAATACCCACTCTCGAACAAAGCCTGCGTGGCAAAGGAGCCAAAGAAATCGGTGACCGCTTCAAACTCCTTGATGAATCCAGCACGATCATTGGACTCCACCATTGCGGCCAATCGCTCGTGATGTTTGAAAAACTGAGTCAAAAGGGCTCGCCTTTCGGGACTAGAAAAGACAATATCAGCATACAATTCGGCGCTCTGAGCAAAAATTCGCCCTGTCATCATCAATTCTGCTCGATACATGGGGCTCGAATAGTCCAACATTTGTTGTGGCTTTAGCTCCTGATCTTTCATGAAGGAGCCGTGCAACAATGCTACAAAGTGTCTGAGGCCTTGGACAAGATCCATCGCGTGGTCGTGAGCATCGGGATCCGCCTCAACGACTCGCATCCCCCAAAGTTTACACTGCTCTCCAAACCAGGCCCCCTTCTCTCCATCTCTTGCAGGGCAGATGACCATAAGTTGCTTTGATAAATTAGGCACATCGGGCCCATGCATAGGATGGAGGCCGAGTACGGGGCCCTTGTGAGCCTGCATCATGGCTTGGATAGGCGCCCCCTTGTTTGAGGTAAAATCTGCTAGCACCACGTGGTCGGGTAGTTTTGCAGAGACTCTCTCAATGACATCCAACGTCACATGGATGGGGACCGTCACAATGGCAAGGTCAATGGTAGGCGCGAGCTGTTCAAGCTCGTACCAATTCCCTTTATCGATACTCGATACTTGGTGACCACTTCGTTCAAGAAATCTGCGATAAAGCTTCCCCATCCCTCCATCTCCACCCAGCAAGAGCACGTGCCTTGGCTCATCCGTAGCCATGGGAAACTCATGTTGTGACTGCGTAGCTCTTGAGGAGGCCATGATAATTCGAAGTAGATCCTCAACCATTTCTGGATCGACGCCCATTTCATGAGCATCTCGCCTAAGACGTTCGGTTTTTTGCTCCTCCCGCTCTGCCATAAACACGGGTAGCTGATGCTCTAATTTGTATGCAAGGACCTTTTTGGCGACATCATTGCGCTTCTTGAGTAGTTCAAGAAGGGTTTTGTCAAGCGCATCAATCTCCTCGCGCATGGAATCTAAATCACTCATCAGTCAGAAAGATGAAAGGAAGGAATGAAGAGAATCGGACAAGTCGTTAACTTTCCAGATTGCTTCAAGGTATGGAATCTCGTTCAAACCAACCTCAGCTACACCAGCACCAAACCATGTCTATATACGACCTTCATTCTCCATGGCCCCCAGCGGGGGATCAACCCAACGCCATCGAGGAGCTTACCCAAGGTGTCTTGGCAGGGGATAAGCATCAAACATTACTGGGGATTACGGGGTCGGGAAAGACACGGACGATAGCAGGTGTCATCGAGAATGTAGAAAGACCGGTTTTGGTGATGAGCCACAACAAAACCCTTGCTGCGCAGCTCTATCGAGAATTTTGTGACTTCTTCCCCGAGAACAGAGTCGAATTTTTTATCTCCTACTACGACTATTATCAGCCGGAAGCCTACATCTCCAAGTCGGACAAATACATTGAAAAAGACCTTTCGATCAATGAGCAGATTCAAAAGCTCAGACTACGCGCCACCAGTTCTCTGCTTTCGGGTCGTCGAGATGTCATTATTGTATCATCCATCAGCTGCATCTATGGAATTGGCTCACCCAGCGAGTACGCCAAGCTCATCTTGAGCCTCAAGGTGGGCGATGAGATACCGCGCAACAAAATGCTCTACGACTTAGTCGATCTCCATTATTCACGCAATGATGTTGAGTTTACACCGGGGCGATTCCGAGTTCGTGGCGATGTGACAGATATCTACCCCGCTTACTCCGATGATGGCCTCCGAGTCACATTTTGGGGGGATGAAATTGAATCGATGGAGCGTTTTGACCCTGAAACGGGAGCGATACTAGAGAAAGTAGACGAGTTTCGCATTTTTCCAGCCTCCCATTATGTCACGACAAAGGGGCGGATGACAGAAACCATTGATCTTATCCGTCAGGAGCTTTGGGATCGTATGGAAGTCTTCAAATCGGAGCAACGCCACTTGGAAGCCAAGCGCCTAGAGCAGCGCACCTTGTTTGATCTCGAAATGATGCAAGAGGTGGGCTACTGCAACGGCATTGAAAATTATTCTCGATACCTCAGTGGACGCAAACCAGGGGAGCGCCCATTTTGCTTAATCGACTATTTCCCCGACGATTTCTTGCTTGTGGTAGACGAAAGTCACCAAACCGTTCCTCAGATTAATGGGATGTACAGCGGCGACCGCTCTCGTAAAATTGAACTGGTAGAGCATGGATTTCGCCTCCCCTCCGCTCTTGATAATCGCCCACTCACCTTTCAAGAGTGGGAAACGATGGTGAATCAAGCAATTTATGTGAGTGCAACCCCAGCCGACTATGAGCTTGAACAATCGGATGGTGTGGTTGTGGAGCAAATTATCCGCCCAACCGGCTTAATGGAGCCCACCATTGAAGTCAGGCCCGTCGACAACCAAGTCGATGATCTACTTGAAGAAATCCGCGTACGAGCAGCCCGAGGGGAGCGAGTGTTGTGTATTACCCTTACGAAGCGCCTAAGTGAAGAGCTCAGTGCGTATCTCAAAGAACTAGGGATTTCGGCAGCGTACATGCACAGTGAGTTGGATGCATTGGAAAGAATCGAGGTGCTCTACAAATACAGAAGGGGTGACTATAATGTACTGGTCGGTATTAACCTTTTGCGGGAGGGTATTGACATTCCAGAGTTAACCCTTGTGGCCATCCTGGATGCGGACAAAGAGGGATTCCTTCGATCCGATACATCGTTGTTTCAGATTGTGGGAAGAGCTGCCCGTAACGTCAATGGAAAGGCCATTTTATACGCGGATAAAATCACCGATAGCATGAAAAAGGTGATCGAAGAGACCGATCGCCGCCGAAAAGTCCAGCAGGAGTATAACGAAGAGCACGGCATTACCCCGACGACCATCCAAAAAGAGCTAAAGCCGTTGGTCGACCCAAGCTTAATCTCGACAGGAACCGTCAACTTAGACGCACAACAGGCTGCCATGGAGGACATGGTGACCGATAGCGACGCCAATAGCGTCGTAACCGCTACAGGTTCTGGGGAGCAAATTCGAGCTGGCGAGAAGGGGTATCATTATACACCAGGCCCAGCGATGAAAGAGGTTGTATTCGAGACCAAGGAGTCCCTGCTCGAGCACCTACGGCAATCCATGCTCTACGCTGCCAAAAACATGGAGTTCGAAGAGGCGGCGAGAATCCGCGATCAGATTGCGAAGTTAGAGAAGGAAATGTAGGAGATTTCTTACCTTAGTAGCTCCACAAACCATGAGCGCATGTGGAAAGAAGCGAGCACCTTAAATTGAACGTTGTCATTTCGGAATGGACGAATTAAACGCACAAAATATTTACTTCATGTTCTCAGTCGGCCTACTTGTTGGCTACATCGTAGACATGATCATGGGCAAACGGGCATTAGGCACGATTGGGAATCTTTTATCTGGAGCCGCCTCTAGCATCATCATTGGATCCATTATGGTCTATTTTGAGATCTTTGGCCCACTGGTTTATGCAGGGCTAGGCACAGCCTTCCTTCTGTTTCTCATGAATGTATTTAGTCTTCATTCAGAGGAAGAAGAGACGAACCCTCAGGGCACGTAAGTTCCAAATCTAGACTTGCCACAATTTCATCCCAGCGAAAAAAGCTAGTGGCTTGATCATCATCAACGGAGGCAAAAATGCCACGTTCAAACGGTGCATTTCGGCCTTCTTGCAGCAGTGAAATTCCATCAGTATTCAGCGTGACGGCACCACGAAAGGTCCCAAGGTGCTCAAACGTCACACGATCAAAAGCCAAGAAATGATTCACGCGCTCTTCTTGATCGACCGCAATCCATACCCCTTGCTCTACATCTTCACCCGCACTGTTTCGGCAAACGCCTAGTACAATGCCCTCGGGCTCACTCAAAAAAAGATCTTCCCCAAACGTACGCCCGCGATAGACCCCCATATTCCACTCATTATCGAGCGCATCATAGACCTTGAGGTTTTTGCGCATGGGTGATTCGTCTGCCACCAAAATCGTGCCCAGTGTTGGATCGATTTTGATCGATTCCACCACCCACAACGCGCCGTCCCCATCGGTATTCCCAAAGGCACCTTCAAAGGAGGATTCAAACCCAACAACCTCGCCAGAGGGGCTTTCACGATCTGCAATAAAGGAAAACACATTCACTCGCTTGGCTAAAATCTCCGCGGGAGCAGGTTCTTCGTCTCTAGCACCCACATTATCAGTCACTAACACCACGTATCCCTGCCCGAAAAAGTGCATCACATCAAGGCCGTACGGCTCGGTGAGTGTTTCGCTCCCAAACGCCCCAATGACCTTGAAATCGGGCAATTGCATCACCTGCACCCTTTGATTATCACGCTCTGCGACAAACACCAAATCGTCCACTACCACAACACCATTAGGCCGCTCAAGTTGGCCTAACTCTTGGCCAGACCCCCCAACTTTTCGGAGCAATGCGCCATCAGAGGCCCGATGAACATACAACACATCCTCTTCTTTGGCTGTCACGATGACCCACGTCTCCTCCTCTCCCAACCAAATGGCAGGTGAATCCATATTTGCTGCTGGAGTTGCCTCCGTGATAATGGTTTCATCAAGGGTGATGATGGGGCGCTCACCCAACGTCTCCAAAGGCTCTTCTGGTGCAGGTGACCCACACGAGATGAGAAGGATGCTTAGGCTTAATAATGTTGCGTTCGATCGTGAGGTTTTCAGCATAATGGGTTGCGCCTAGGAGGTTGGTAAAAAGAATGAAAAAAACATTATCGAAATATCGAAAATCTCCTGAACTTTGATATGACCCATGCGTAAATAAATTCACGCAATTATTCAGTATGCTCGACCCACAACCAAACGAGCCTGGAGCTAGTAAAATCTGATGTCTACCTACAAATTCTTTGAGCAGGTCAATAAAAATTTTGACAAAGCTGCTCCGTACACCCGCTTCGAAAAAGGGCTTCTTGACCAAATTAAAATTGCAAACCAGGTCTATGAGATCACGTTCCCGATACGTAGGGATGATGGATCGATTGATGTGATTAAGGGATGGAGAGTGGAGCACTCTCACCACAAGCTGCCGACAAAAGGGGGGATTCGGTATAGTCGCATCGTAAATGAAGATGAGACCAAAGCGCTTGCTGCACTGATGACCTACAAGTGTGCCCTCGTGGATGTGCCCTTTGGTGGCGCAAAAGGGGGTATTGCTGTCGATAAGCGCAAATACAGCGACAAAGAGATGGAGCGGATCACTCGTCGATATACGTATGAACTCATCAAAAAGAATTTCATAGGCCCAGCTGTGGATGTGCCAGCCCCCGACTATGGAACGGGGTCTAGAGAAATGGGATGGATTGTTGACACTTATCGACAATTCTCCAACGACCTAAATGCTGAAGGGTGCGTGACAGGAAAACCGATCCAGCAAGGCGGTGTTCGTGGACGTACTGAGGCCACAGGCATGGGTGTTTTCTTTGGCATTCGCGAGGCATGCAGCAAAGCCGACGATATGAAAGCCCTTGGCCTTGAAACGGGAGTGGACGGCAAAACATTTATTGTCCAAGGTCTTGGTAACGTAGGCTATCATGCCTCAAAGTACATGACCGAAGCTGGCGCCTCACTCGTTGGGGTTGCCGAGCAAGAAGGATCGATCTACAAAAAAGACGGCATAGATCTAGAATCGCTAATGGCATTTCGCAATGAAACAGGCTCCATTATGGACTTTGAAGGGGCCATCAACCTGCCCGATAAGTCAACGGTACTTACAGAGCCTGCAGACATCTTAATTCCTGCTGCGCTAGAAAACCAAATCAATGAAGGGAATGCCAAAGATGTGAAAGTCAAAATTCTCGCAGAAGCGGCCAACGGGCCAACGTCATCCGAGGCGCATGACATCTTGAAGGAAAAAGGGGTATTAATTATTCCAGATGCCTATCTCAATGCTGGCGGTGTAGTGGTCAGTTATTTTGAATGGCTTAAAAACCTTCAACACGTCCGTTTTGGTCGGATAGAGAAACGTTTTGACGAAAACGCTCTCCGCAATGTGTTGGACGCTGTCGAGAACCTTTCATCAATCAAGTTTAGTGACATTGAGAGGCTCAACCTTACACAAGGGGCAGGGGAATTTGAGCTTGTCAAGTCGGGGCTTGAAGAGACGATGGTGACAGCCTACAATGAAATTTTGGGGGCACGCTCGGAGTATGATGTGGACCTTAGAACTGCTTCATTCATTGTGGCGATCAATAAAGTTGGGACGATTTACGAGCAAATGGGCATATTCCCATAAAAAGCTCCATGCATCGATCCATCACGACACCCCATCTTTGGGCCTTTTTGGCGTGCGCCCTCATTGCATCCACGCCCCATGCTCAAGCACAAGTCACCCTCTCAGCGCAGGACGCCCCTGCCATCACTTCCCCTGCGGACCTACCCTTTCATCGCATCTTTGATGAGCCTTTTTTGCCAGGTGTACGTCCCAGTTTGAGGGCGATCTCCCCCGACGCCCAGCAAATCTATTTTACTTGGAATGATTCGGCCAAAGCAGGCCGTAAAACATTTGTTGTGGACGCTAAAGGTGCTGTTGTAGATACAGTTGGCACCGATGCGACCCTTAGTTATCGC
The DNA here is from genome assembly GCA_002338335.1 of Bacteroidetes bacterium UBA1860. GTDB lineage: Bacteria > Bacteroidota > Rhodothermia > Balneolales > Balneolaceae > UBA8296. The sequence goes on along the minus strand of DDIC01000053.1, from coordinate 46,647 downwards.
CTATCTCCTGATCGATCACAGGCGTTGTATGTCGAAGACCAAGCCGTTTTTCTGGCATCCGCCACAATGGAAAATCACCGATTCAAAAACCCGGAGCAGATTATCGCATCCAAAGACCGCCTCCCCTTGCCCCAATGGTCACCAGATGGATCCAAGATAGCGTGGGCACAGGATGGAGATATTTGGGTCATGACGATGGGCAACAGATCGGTCCAAAAGGTCTTAGATAACGACAACGCAGACGGCCAAAATTTTGCAGGCTGGGCATCCAATGAACACCTTCTTTTGGTTTCTCGGGATAATTCGGACACACGACTTGTCTATTTTCCTGAGTATGTAGACACCTTTGTGGAGCCTGGGGAATCAAGAAGAGGTCTCTACACCACGACCTACTCGGTAATGCACCTCGACTCCACCTCCTCAACGGAGTTATTGCGCTCAAAAGGATGGGTCAGCACACAGGTGAGTCCCACAGGTTCATACCTAGCCTTGGATGCGGTCGATGCACCCATGAAAAAACGTCAAATTCATGTATGGGCATCTGCGTCGGAGCAATCGACCATCGTGTTTGAAGATTCAACAGAGGGCTGGATGTATGGCCGAAACATGGCTTTCGCACCCTCTAAGGATGTGCTGATGTTTCAATCGGAGCAATCGGGTTGGAACCACATCTACACTGTTTCGCCGGATGGTTCTGGTTTGAAGCAATACACTACAGGATCCTACGACATCCCATTTGCGGAGTGGGTGGATGATGAAATGATTGTCATGGCGACGACGCAAAAAGATTTAGGCGAACGACAGGTGGCTTTACTCGATCTTCGTGACGCCTCGACTGAAACATTAACCGAAGCGGAGGGCTACCGCTATCAATTTCGCCTGAGCCCAGATAAACGACATCTTCTGTACGCCTATACAACCTTTAATCAACCCTATGATCTGTACAGATTGGACTTAAGACGGCCCCGAGGTGAGATTCAACTGACACAAACCGTCCCAGAAGCGTTCACTCAAATCGACTGGCAAACGGAACAGTATGTTCGCTTTACAGGTCGTGACGGGGAGACAGGATTATCCATGTCGATTCTTACTCCAGAGGACTATCAGCCAGGGTCTGGCAAGCAATACCCCACGGTCGTATTTGTGCATGGTGCGGGGTCACTCCAAAATGTCTTTAAAGGGTTCTCAAATAGTTATTACCGTGAATATATGTTCCATCAGTGGCTCACTACCCGGGGATACGTTGTGGTCGAAGTGGATTATCGCCATAGCACTGGATATGGTCGCAAGTTTAGGGAAGATGTCACCAACTGGATGGGTAAATATGACACCCAAGATATCATCGATGGACTCGATTGGATTGCCGAAAATGGGGATTATGTGGATCGTGACCGGGTTGGAATCTATGGAGGAAGTTATGGGGGCTTTATGGCCCTGTACGCTGCAACGGTTGAACCTGATCATTTTCATGCAGCTGCTGCATTGCGCGCGGTGACCAATTGGCGAAACTATTTCTACGCAAACCCGTGGTATACGCTACCGAGGCTTGGAACCCCAGAAGACAATCCAGTGCATTATGAGCGGAGTAGCCCACTCGATTTAGTGGACGATTTAGAACGACCTGTACTTATTTTGCATGGTCTTGTTGACGATAATGTAGGGTTCCAAGATGCTGCACAATACATCGAAGCCTTGATCCAGGCAGGGGATAAGGACTTTGATATGATGATGTATCCGTCCGAACCGCATGGATTTCAAGATCCAGATTCGTGGATTGATGAGTATGAACGGATCTTTGAATTTTTCGAGGAAAATCTCTGATAGAGCCCCCCTTAAGGTGTAGATTTTGTAAGTTCCACCATGGCTGAATCGTACCGCGCACTGACCCGAGTTTATCGCCCATCCTCCTTTGAGGATATTGTCGCGCAAGAGCATGTAAGTAATACACTTAAGAATGCGATTGAACATGATCGCCTTGCGCACGCGTACATGTTTTGTGGCCCCCGGGGCGTCGGTAAAACAACGATGGCTAGGGTACTGGCGCGAACTATTAATCATGTAGATGGCTCTGTAGATGGTGAGCAGCTAAACCAAACGCTCAACATCACAGAGATTGATGCTGCTTCCAACAACAAAGTGGAGGATGTCCATAGCCTTCGGGAAAGCGTTCGAATACCCCCTCAAAATGGTCGTTATAAGGTGTACATCATTGATGAGGTGCACATGCTCAGTAAAGCGGCGTTCAATGCGTTACTCAAGACCTTAGAAGAACCGCCCGCACATGTTGTATTTATTTTTGCGACAACGGAACCTCACAAAGTACTTCCTACGATTCTTTCTCGCGTCCAACGGTTTGATTTTCGTCGTATCGAAACGGATGAGATTGTTTCTAGGCTCTCGGTGATTGCACAGAAAGAGGGCATTACGATCGACCAAGAATCGCTACACTTGATCGCGAAACGTGCTGACGGAGCGCTTAGAGATGCATTAAGCCTGATGGATCAAGCAGTAGCCTTTTGTGGGACATCTATTACCTATAGCGCAATTTTGGAGGCATTCCATGCCGTTGACGTTGAGGACTTGTTCCTTTTTTCGGGTTGTTTAGGTACAGGGCATGCAGCAGATGCATTGGTTCGATTCCAAGAGTTAATGCAAGATGGAATCGATATTCAGGAATTTCTCGGCTCGATGACGGAGCATTTTCGTCATATCTATTTGGCGAAGGATGAGCAAACTGTTCCCTACATTGAAGCGACACAGGATACTCTACAACGATACCTTGAAGCCGCCAAAGCGTTGAGCTCGGAAGATGCACTTAGGGGTATACATTTGGTGAATCAAGCACAAATGCATGTGAGGGAGGCACGACAACCTCGAATACAGGTTGAGGTTCTGATTGCCAAACTTGCACACATGACGCCATCCTCTGAATTGGCAGCACTTAAGTCCCAGCTATCTGGGGCAAAAAAAAAAGATTAAACACGGCGCCACCGGCTGAGCCACCAAAGCCGACTGCCTCACCCAAACCGCCTTCCGCACCGCCTCCCCCACCGCCCAAAAGCACTACGGCGATTGGTCCCGTTCCAAAGTTATTCGGCGAAAATGGGGAGGTAGCCTCTTCCAAAACGACTGCGTCACCCTCGATCGGCAGCGGTGACTCATTCACGCCGTTACCCTTACAAACCATCCAAGATCAGTGGATGCAATGGGTCTCTGACCTGAATGGAACCGTGAGTCGTTTTTTAAGCTTACAACTTCAAAAAACCGTTATTACAAACTACAAAGAGGATTCTCTTGAGTTACGAGTCGACTCCGAATTTGGTGTAAAGATGATTGAGGAGCATGATGCGACACTTCGAGAGTGGCTTAAGCAGCATCTGGGACATAAGCCAAAACTAAAGGTCCAAGTGGACCCTTCTCTCATGGCCCCTGCATCCACACGAGATCCCTTTGAAGCGTTCAAAGAGATTCAGCAAAAAGACCCCGTTGTGGCAGAGCTGGTCAAACGCTTCGGCGCTGAGCTCAAACAGTAGATGATTAATCCGTAAACCCATCACATGAAAATTACCTCTGAGGCACTAGAGCGGGCGATTGAAGAACTTGCAAAGCTTCCTGGAACGGGACGAAAGTCAGCGCGACGTATGGCGCTTCATCTTCTTAAGCAACCCGAATCATCACTGCAAGAGTTAGCCTCTGCAGTCCTAAGCCTCAAAACCCAAGTCAAGGTCTGTGCAACCTGCGGTACATTCAGCGATACAGACCCTTGTGCAATTTGTGAGAATCCAAAGCGAGCTACAGGACAACTTTGCGTAGTGGAAGAGTTCCAGGATATGTATTTCATTGAGCAAACCCATCAATTTCAAGGGCAATACCACGTACTCAATGGCGTGTTATCTCCCATGAATCAAATAGGGCCAGATGAGCTTCGCCTTAAAGAGTTAATTCAACGGATTAGTCAAGCCGCACCTGAAACCCCAGTCAAGGAAGTGATTCTTGCACTGAATCCGGATGCTGAAGGGGAGGCCACCTCCTACTACATCCAAAAGCTTGTTGAACCGCTTGGTGTCACTGTGACCAGGATTGCCTACGGAATCCCGATGGGAACAGATCTTGAGTATATTGATGATGCGACATTAACAAGAGCATTCAGCAACCGAACTGCGTTTTGATGTAAAACGAATACATTGAACATGCTACGTCCAACCCTAAGGAACATAAAAAACACACCCACCCTATGACGCACGTATCAACCCGTTTCGTTTCCCTATTACTACTAATGACTCTACTCACTGTGGAGGTAGCCGATGCCCAGCGAAATACGCGCTGGCAGCAAGAAATCGCCTACACCATGGACATTAAAGTAGATGCCGAGGCCCATCAATATACTGGCACGCAAGAGGTGATCTACACCAACAATAGCCCGGATGTGATCACCAAGGTGTACTACCACCTATTTTTTAATGCGTTTCAGCCAGGAAGCATGATGGATGTTCGCTCTCTGACGATTGCAGACCCAGATCGACGGATTCGAGATCGCATTTCTAAGCTCCAACCTGATGAAATTGGCTATCTTCAGGCCACGTCGCTGACTCAAGACGGTCAACCCGTTGAGTACACGGAGGAAGGTACCATCTTAGTTGTGGAACTAGCCGAGCCCATTCAGCCTGGACAAAGTACAACCCTAGAGATGGAAATGGAGGCGCAAGTACCTCTTCAGGTGCGTCGCTCAGGTCGCGATAATGCGGAAGGCGTAGAGTTTTCGATGTCACAATGGTATCCCAAAGTGGCAGCTTACGATGAAGATGGATGGCACCCCAATCCATATATCGGGCGCGAGTTTTATGCACCCTTTGGCACCTTTGATGTGACCATTCATATTGATCCTGAGTATGTTGTCTCAGCAACAGCCGTGTTGCAAAATCCTGAGGAAGTGGGTTATGGGTATACAACTGCCGTCGGTGAAACACCAGACATGAGCGCCCCATCGACAAATGGAGAACTTCGTCGTTGGCACTTTATGTCGGAAAATATTCACGACTTTATGTGGGCCGCCGATCCAGATTACATTCATACCACAGCGCAAGTGCCAGGGGGGCCATTATTACGATTTTTCTATCAGCAAGATGTGGTGGCAGAAAATGCAGACGCTGACAGACAGGCTGAACTCACGGCAAATTGGGAGCAACTCCCCGAGCTTACCGTCCAAGGCTTTGAGTATGCCAACAAACATTTTGGGCTATATCCATACCCAGAGTACATGATCGTTCAGGGGGGTGACGGTGGTATGGAATATATCATGGGGACCTTAATCACTGGAAATCGCTCACTACAATCTTTAGTAGGTGTTACCGTACATGAGTTCATGCACTCATGGTATCACGGTGCCCTAGGAATTAATGAAAGCTATTATTCCTGGATGGATGAGGGCTTCACTTCTTATGCGACAGATGAAATTGTGGAGGCACTATTTGGTGGGCGCACCTTGTCAGGATATCAAGGGTATATAGCACTCGCAAACACCGGTCGTGAAGAGGTGATGACGACCCATGCAGACCATTACACGATCAATATTACTTACAGAATTGCAGCCTATTCAAAGGGTGCTGTCTTTCTTGGCCAAGCCAAATATATGCTGGGCGAAGAAGTCTTCGATCGTGCAATGCTGCGATTCTTTGAAGAATGGAAATTCAAGCACCCACGTGGGAAAGATCTCTTAAGGATATTTGAACACGAAGGAGACATGATTCTTGACTGGTATTATGAATACTTCGTTGAGACCACCAAGAACGTGGATTACGCAATCGCTGCCGTGTCCCCCGCGACACAAACCACGACCGAAGGGTCCACAACGCCTGCCCCTCAAACCGAAGTAACACTGGAGAGACTGGGTGACTTCCCGATGCCATTGGAAGTCCAAGTGACTGACCTAAATGGCCAAGTTTGGACATTTTATATCCCACTTCGCCTGATGCGTGGAGAGAAAACTCCTAACCCTGAACAAGCCGAAGGGTGGATGGTTCAGGAAGACTGGCCATGGGTAGAACCGTCTTATACCTTCTCAGTACCGGTGCCTACCGATGAGATCGTTTCTATCACCATTGACGAGTCGATGCTTTTGGCAGATGTGGATCGGAGCAACAATACGTGGGAACCCTCCAAGGAATAACCGTCGAAGAATAACGGTCGAGAAGACAATCTAGGAACCAGATCTTAGGGCTTTAATAGCGTCGTCGCGATAAAGAAAACGTTCTCTTTTCTTTCCATCAGGCGGCGCGTGAAGTAGGGGAACCACATGGTGCCATAAGGGACGTATATACATGTTTTCCACCCATCTGCGGAGAGCTCATTCATAGTTTTTTCTCTCAATCCGTACAACATCTGAAACTCAAATCGATCCTTGGCCAGTCCTTCAGACGTTGCATACTCCTGGAGCCACGTAACGAGTGATCCATCATGAGTCGCCATCCGTGGGAAAGCTGTTTTTTCAATCAAGACCTTTGCATACTCTTTGTACGCTGCTCGTATATCGTCCATGGATTGTAAGGCGATATTGGCCGGCTCCCTGTAAGCCCCCTTACACAGTCGAATGTCCGCTCCTAGTGCGGCCAGATCAGCCACATCCTTCTCAGTACGGTGTAAGTATGCTTGAAGGACGATGCCCACATGTCCTTGATAGGTTTTAAGTGCACGTTTGAATAAATCTATCGTGGCTTGGGTGTAATCGGACCCCTCCATATCGATGCGCACAAACTGGTTGTGTGCTTTCGCTGTATCTAGGAGTCTCGATAGATTTGCATAACAAACCTCCTCCGAAATATCCAATCCCATCATCGTGAGCTTCACAGAAATGGAGCTATCTAACGTTGACGCTTTAATTTGTTCCAGCAACTCGATATAGGCATCGACGGTTTCTGCGGCAGTGGTAGCATCCTTGATGTTTTCACCTAATAAATCGAGGGTTACACGGATCCTCTTTTGGTTAATCCGTTGTACTTTTTTTTCGGCTACGTCATAGGACTCACCAGCGACGAAACGCTTTGCAAAGATGTAGGGTGTTTTCATGTAGAAGGAGTTGAATCATCAAGTGAACAAAAGTACGAAATCACAGCAAATGGGCATACGAAACTTTAAAAGAAACAGGTCGTATACAAAGAACTTTTCGACTAACGATAGCCCCATGTCCTCACGTTTCCACCGTTTGACCCATACGATTCTTACTGCCTGTATACTCGTAGCAATAGGCTTTTCCAACCTGCATGCTCAGCAAGCTCGTGATGCCTATCAAGTTGAGGTATTTGACGTTGCTAACCCACAGCTGCTTCTAGAAACAAGTGGTGGGGCCATTGAGGTGATTGGGTCGGATAGATCAACCGTCGAAGTGCAGATATTCGCACGTAAAGGAGGAAAACTGATCAAAGAGGGTGATTTAGAAGATGTCACCATTGTAGTCAAGCAACAAGGAGCCTCCATTTCTGTCGTGGCCGAGAGTAACTCAAACGGTTGGAATTGGCGAAATAATACGAGTATTTCTTACAGAGTCTACACCCCAACCACAACCAAGCTTGAAATGAAAACCTCTGGTGGAAGCCTTGATGCTAGCGGCATCAAAGGGACGATTTTAGGACGCACCTCAGGCGGCTCTGTAGAGTTGAAGGACATAGATGGCACAGCTGAAGTGAGAACCTCAGGTGGCAGCATGACGTTTTCACGAATTAACGGACAACTACTTGCCCGTACCTCTGGTGGGTCGATACAAGTAAGGGACACGAAGGGTTCGATCGAAGTGCGTTCTTCTGGAGGGTCTATCACGATCTTTGAATCTTATGGCGGCCCGGTTATTGCACGTACGTCAGGAGGGTCGATCACTTGTGAATTAACCCGAGTCAAGGGGGACATTGATCTCGATACAAGCGGTGGTAATATTACGATTGATATCCCTTTGCAAAAAGGGTACGAACTCGATCTAAAAGGATCCCGTGTAGATGTGGATATGGTTCAGTTTACAGGACGATCCGAGCGAAACAAAATGGAAGGCGTGATTATGAGTGGGGGGCCACTTGTCCGTGCGAGCACTTCTGGCGGCACCGTGCGGCTCCGATTTGATGACTAAAACAAATCTGTCGAAGGCACGCGTTTTTGTCCAAGGATAATAAGGAATGATACCGCGAGACATATAGGTTTACTATCTTGTGCAGCTTAACTAAAACCTAATTACTTCTATGAAAAATCTTCTTTCCCTTGGACTTTTAGCCAGTCTATTCGCATTTACAGCATGTGGAGGCGGTGAGTCGATGGATGCCCCTGCTGAAACAGCTTCCGCTGCCAATGACATTCGTACAATTAATATTATTGGTGTGGATCAATTAAAGTATGTAGTCTCCGAAGCATCCGAAGGTATTACAACGGGTGAGCCAGTTGGTGAGTACTTGAAGCTTGAATCTATTACTGCATCAGCTGGAGAGGAAATCCGTATCAATTTAATGACAGAATCAGAAATGCCAGCTATTGCAATGGCTCACAATTTTGCACTTCTTGCCGCAGATACAGATGTTAATGCGTTTATAAACGCATCGATTACAGCTCGCGATACAGACTATATAGCACCTGACATGCAAAATATGGTTATTGCCAACACAACAATGATAGGTGGTGGCGAGTCTACTGAAATCACATTCACTGTGCCTACTGAGCCTGGCGAGTACACGTTTGTTTGTAGCTTCCCTGGTCACTACACAAGCGGTATGGTCGGTGTTCTAATCGTTGAGTAACGCTCGACCCGCTTAAACGAAGTACATTTTGGAGCCTCTCTACGATTCGCGTATGGGAGGCTCTTTTTTTTGCAGACGCTGGATATAATCTTTCCACTGGAGTGCATAGCCTTGATGAAGCTCTATCTGCCACGTCTCGTTGGCCAGCGTAATCGATAAACTCCGTCGTTGCTCTATCGAGATGGCTAATATCTCCTCCAACGGCAATACCCTTTTCATACTCCCAACCTCAAAACGTATCCTTTCACGCTCAAGCCATACGTGACCTACTCCTAGCTTTATCTGCTCAAACGTTGGTGTAATGGAGTAGATTACCGCTTCAGGATCTTGCTCCAACACCCCATGAGCATTTTCAAACATGGGAAGCTTCCGAATCTTATCGAGCCATGGACTAAGAATCTCAGCCGGTTCCTCGGGGTCCGACCCTTCAAAACGAAGCTGTGATGCCAATGTCATACGGGCACGAAAGGAGTCATCGGTCACACTCTGAACTCCCCATCCATCTTCAGTAGGTTGAATAGCCCCTGTACGTCCCGATGTTGGGCACCGATAGAGCAACATATCAATCCCTACCGCAGGCTTATGGGCCCAAAATGGAATCGTTTCGGGTGCGGGCCGCTCCTCTTCAAAATCTAGCGCCTCCACACAAGCGTCGTAAAAGCTTTGGTAATCTGTAAACTCTTCGGGATGAAGAGGCGTTAAAAAGTGAATATTCTGTCGACTGCGTCTTGGGTAGGTCGCCCAACGGGGCCACCCAACATACGATCCATGGATTTGAACAGGATGTGCTGGCACCTTCATTTTGTAAAACAATTTCATGGTCGATTCAATCGGCGGTTTGGGTCGACCCGACCACCGGCGTCCCCCCTCAGGAAAAATGACAATCATCCTTTGCTGCTGCAACAACTTGATCACACTCCGAATTACGGAGGGATCTGGCACATATTTGCTCGTTGGGACAATGCCAATGCTATCCATAAATAATGCGGGAAGCGGCTTATAAAATTGATCCCTTGTCATGACCCCAGCCGTTGGTTCTTTTGGCATCTTCACATTCAACACAAAGGGGTCAAAATTGTTGGAGTGATTGGCAAAAATGAAGCACGGTCCTGTGGTTGGCATATGCTTTTGACCAAAAATCCTTGGATTGTACATCCAACGAGCACTGTTAACGACAGTCAGTTTCAAAAAGGAGTGACTAAGGCGATTCCACCCTCGATCATTTTTAGGAAAACGAAAGGGAAGCGCGCCCATTATCCGTTTTGTTTCATTCGTTGAAAGTAATCTGTTGCAGCGGCTTTCACTTTGGGGGCTAACAACAGAGCTGACACCATGGTTGGAATGGCCATGGTCGCAAAGGTTCCATCAATGAGATTCACCACCACATCAATCGATACGACGGCGCCCAAAATAATGGTCCCTACATAAAAGTAATTGTAGATCTTTGCACGTTTAGCACCAATCAAATAAGACAAGCATTTCGTGCCATAATAGGAATAGGCCAACATGGAAGATACACTAAACGCCATCACGGACACGAGCAGAAGCCATGTACCCCACCCTGGTAAGGCTTCATTAAACGCATTCAATGTGAGTGTAACCCCATTCGCCTCGCTTGTTTCCCACACCCCGGTCACCAAAATAGCCAAGGCTGTCATCGTACACACCAAAAGCGTATCGATGGCAGGGCCCAACATCGCAACGAGCCCTTCACGCACCGGCTCCTTCGTTTTAGCTGCTCCATGGGCAAGGGATTCTGTACCAATTCCTGCCTCATTCGAGAAAGCTGCACGTTGGATACCCACAATGATTAACGACCCCACAGCTCCACCCAGAACAGAATTAGCCGTAAATGCATCGGTCACAATTAACCCCAGATAATAGGGCACCTCTGTAATGTGTACCGCCAGGATGATCAAAACAGAACTCACATATACCACCACCATGGCTGGGACCATGCGAGCGGCTAGGTAGCCAATCCGTTTAATGCCGCCAAAAATGACGAGGGACACGAGTCCAACAAGGACAATTCCCGTGAGTAGATTCCCCATGAACGGGTCTCCAGCATCCACCAAACCATAGGGGATATAAATGGAATCTCTCAGAATTTGAGTCAATTGATTCGCTTGAAAAATGGGCAAGGGGCCGATGAGCCCAGCAATAGAGAACAGCACAGCCAGTCCATGCCATTTTTTTGACAGACCTTCACGAATCACATACATAGGCCCGCCTTGAATTTCCCCTTCAGAATCTTTGCCTCGATAAAGGATGGATAATGTCCCGGTAAAGAACTTTGTCGCCATCCCTACAATGGCACTCATCCACATCCAGAACAACGCGCCAGGCCCACCCACGACAATCGCCACGGCAACCCCTGAAATATTTCCCATTCCAATCGTCGACGCCATATGACTCGACAGCGCTTGGAAGTGATTGATATCGCCGGGATCATTAGGGTCATCATATTTACCGGCGAGGACGCCGACTGCATGCTTCAAATACCGAAACGGCAAAAACTGCGAATAAAGTAGAAAAAAGAGACCCCCACCCACCAATAAAATGACCAGAGGGTATCCCCACATAAATCCAGAAAACGCACCGGTCCAAGCTTCTAAGAGTTCCATGTAAAGGTCATTTGAGCGTCAGAGGGTAGAGGGCGATCCGCAATGGAGTGCGTCATCCCAGACTTCATTAAAAATTGCGACACCTGCGCTCGATGGTGCTGGCCATGAACAATCAGGTGGTGTAAGATTCGCCATAAGGGCATTTGCATCGACGATCCATCAGGCTTCGACATAAAACACTCCATATCAAGGGAAGATTCCTCGTCATCAATCACATCTAGCCAAAGCGCATGTAGATTTTTGGCCTTGAGCTTGAGCTCTTCAACTGAATACTCTGCCCAAGGATCCAAGTCAGAAGCCATAGCATCGCCAATCAATTTATGGAACCAAATCTGCTGAACTGTGAGAATATGGCTTACAAACGCCATGCAGGCAGTCCTATGTTCAAACGATGGTTCTCTTTCAAAAAGTTTGATCAATTGGCGGTTCGACCATAAGTCAAACTGAAACAATTCACGATAATGAGCACGCTGCTGATCCATAATCCGGTGTCGGGGTGGTTTTGACCCCTTATAAATTGAAGAAACGGGAAATTCCGCTTAGGACAAACTGAACACTAATGGCAAGGGCAATAAATCCCATCATCCGAGTCATGGCACTTAGCCCTGTTTGGCCTAGCCACTTTCTCACAAAGGGTGCAAGACGCAAAATTCCAAAGGCTGAAATCGCTGCTAAGACAATAGCGAGTCCATAAATCGCATAATCAATCACATTGTTAGCCTGGGAGGCAAAACCAATGATAACAGCAATACTGCCAGGTCCGGACAACAACGGCATCGCCAATGGACTAAAAGAAACATCCTCTTTTTCCATCGCAGCGAGTTCATCCTCTTTGGACAGCTTACGCCCCGATTTCTCTGGACTTAACATCGAAAACGCCGCACGCATAATGATCAGCCCACCGGCAATCCGAATTCCTGCAAGATTAATCCCAAAAAAGCTCATGATGTAACTTCCCAGCAACAAGAAAGTGATTAATATGCCAAACATATAGACAGCAGCTTTCCGAGCCGTTTGATTGCGTTCTTGGTCGGAATCTTGATCGGTCAACAACAAAAACACAGGTGCAGCAGCCAAAGGATTGACCACCGAAAACAGCGATGCAAACGTGGCGAGCAGCAGTGCTAAGGAGGAGTATACGGCGGTAGAGAGATCTGTTAACGATTCCACGAAAGTGCCTCCACATGTCGTTTTAGATAACGCCCAGTATGGCTCTCCTCCAACTTCATCACCTCCTCAGGTGTTCCGGTAGCAATCACCTTGCCTCCACCAAAGCCTCCTTCAGGCCCAAGGTCAATAATCCAATCCGATGCCATCATGATGTCAACATTATGCTCAATCAGTAGTACACTGTGACCAAGGTCCACAAGCTCGTGGAATGAATCAAGCAAACGGCGGACATCCTCAAAATGGAGCCCAGTCGTAGGCTCATCAAAGACATACAAGGTATGCTCCGAGGATGGCTTGGTTAAAAATTTTGCCAGTTTTACCCGTTGGGCCTCCCCACCACTTAACGTCGTGGCGCTTTGCCCCAGCTTCAGATAGCCAAGGCCCACACGCTCCATCGGTAACAACCGGCTGTGGATCGCGTTATGGTCTTTAAAAAGATCCAGGGCATCTGAAATGGAGAGCTCTAGCACATCATGAATCGAGTGTCCATCCACTTTGACTTGGAGAATCTCTTTACGGAAACGTGCCCCCTCGCACTCTTCACACACCAACTCAATGTCGGCCATAAACTGCATCTCGATCGTCTGAACCCCTTCCCCTTGGCAAGCCTCACATCGCCCACCGGGAACATTAAACGAAAAATGCCCGGGCGATAACCCAAGCAGTTTGGCCTGTTTGGATTGTGCAAACACGTCACGAATGCCATCAAACGCTTTGCTGTAGGTTGCTGGATTGCTTCGTGATGATCGTCCAATCGGGGATTGATCAACCATCTCTACATCATAGACATGCAGACCACCCTCCAGCGTGTGGAACCGACCCAAACGATCGACAGACTGCCTTAATTCCTTTTTTAATGCTGCGACAAGGGTATCATGTACCAGGGTAGACTTACCTGACCCCGACACGCCAGTGATACACACCATACGGTGTAATGGAAACTCAACATCGATGGTTTTGAGGTTGTGTTCGCTTGCCCCTTTTAGCACCAAAGATCGACCTTTCCCTTTGCGTCGGGTCTTGGGAATATCCATGGTGGTTCGACCACTGAGGTAGCGACCCGTAAGGGTATTGGCCTCACGAAGCGCATCATAGGATCCAGCAAAGACCACATCTCCACCATGTTGCCCTGCAAAGGGACCCATATCGATAATATGATCCGCTGCGGCCATCATTTCAGGGTCGTGTTCTACGACAACGAGTGTATTGCCGATATCACGTAGTGACTTCAGGATGTCAATGAGGCGGTCATTATCGCGAGGGTGGAGACCAATCGTGGGTTCATCCAATACATATAAACTTCCAATCAAGGAGCTTCCCAAGGCATTCGCCAAACTTATGCGCTGAGATTCTCCTCCACTCAACGTATTTGTCGCACGATCAAGCGTAAGATAATCAAGGCCCACGCGATTCAGATAGTCGAGTCGTTTTCGAATCTCATACAAAATCTGACCCGCTACATCTTCCTGCCAAGGCCGAAGCTGGAGGTGTTCAAAAAACTCCTTTGCATGTCCCAAGGTCATTTCAGTGACCTCACCAATATGATGGTCTTGAAGTTTCACATACAACGCATCCTTTCGCACACGATACCCTTCACACTCAGGGCATTTCGCATAGCCGCGATACTTAGCGTAGAATACACGCATATGCATTTTGTAGAATTGCTCACGGATTTCCTCAAAAAACGTATCAATCCCTTCATACTCTTCGAGACCCTTCCAAAGAATCTTTTGTACAGATTTGTCTAGCAGTGCATACGGGGTATCAATAGGAAGCTGATGCCTTGCAAAAACCTTGACCAATCGCTTGAGTGAAGCACTATGTTTCGGGCTTTGAAAGGGTGCAATAGCACCGTCCCGAATCGTTTTGTCTGGATCTGGAATCACGAGGTCTTCATCAATGCCCGCAGTCCGACCAAACCCTTCACATCGTGAGCAAGCACCATAAGGATTATTAAAGGAGAACATTTGTGGAGTTGGTTCGGTAAACTCCATCCCATCTCGCTCAAATCGTTCACTAAAGTCCCACTCCTCGCCTCCACGTTTTTTGACTGAACAGCGCCCCGCGCCATTTTGAAACGCTGTTTCAAGAGATCCAGTCAAGCGTGTGATCGACTCCTCATCCCACGCGGCGCTTAATCGATCCACAAGCACACGGAGCTTCTCACCGGGAATCGACTCCGCCTCTTTTTGCTGCTCGGGTAGTGTGAATACCTGCTCGTTGTCTACATTCATCACACGGGTGAATCCTTTTTCAAGCAACGTCCCAAGCTCCTTCTTCACCGACGCCTCGCTGTGCAAATCGACCGGAAACAAGACCATATACTTCTCGCCGTTGCTTAAGACCTGTTGAAGTCGCTCGGCAGCCTCCTGAGGGGTGTCTTTGCTCACTTTCTCCCCTGAGATGGGCGAGAAGGTCTCTCCGATACGCGCAAACAATAGGCGCACATAATCATACAACTCCGTTGTGGTCCCTACGGTAGATCGGGGGTTACTTCCAATCGTTTTTTGCTGAATCGCCATCGCAGGTGAAATCCCAGTGAGGGTATCCACATCGGGTTTGTCCATGCGCTCTAGGAACTGACGAGCATAGCTGGAAAGACTCTCTACATACCGACGATGCCCCTCGGCGTATAATGTATCAAAGGCAAGAGAAGACTTTCCCGAGCCAGAGACACCGGTCACAACTGTCAAGGAGTTGCGAGGAATCTCTACATCAATATTCTTGAGATTATGGACTCGAGCGCCTGTGATTTTGATGGGACGATCTGCTGCAAGAGACCCATTGGATCGCTTTTGACTCCTTTGAATAGTTGGTTTGCTCACCCTCGAACCCCTTTTGCATCCTTCATTATGGCCTCAATCTCATCGATTTCCTTGACGAGAGAGGTAAGGTTCTCATGACCCGATTCAGAGTCATTTACTACTAGGTTGTCCTCTATTCGGATTCCTCCAAAATGTAGCAAGGGCTCTAGTTTTGAGCGATTCAAGAAGCCTGATTGGATGGGATCTTCAAATGCTGGGCCCAACAAAGCAGGAATCATGTAGAGTCCTGGCTCGATGGTTAAGGCCATGCCGGACTCCATTTCTCGACGAATTCTCAAAAATCTCACTCCGGGTCGATCAATACGGTCGACTCCTTTGGGGTATCCACCTGGATCATGTACGTCTAGGCCTATGAAATGACCCAAACCATGGGGAAAAAAGAGGGCAAAGATATTTTGCGCCATCAAATCATCCACAGAGCCTTTGACATACCCTCCATCTAGGAGCCCTTCAAGCAAAGTTCTGCATGCGAGCCAGTGCAAATCTTCCATTTTCACACCTGGTCGAGTTGCGTCAATCGTGTTCTTCTGCATTTCTAGTACAATGGAGTACATCTCACGCTGGACATCCGAGAACACCCCATTCACAGGCCACGTACGAGTCAAGTCGGCTCCATACCCCTCAAATTCATATCCCGAATCAATCAAAAAGAGCTCACCATCGCTCATTTCCTGATGGTTTACCACGTAATGCAAAATGGCGCTATTCGTCCCGCTAGCGTAAATTCCATTGTATGCAGGAAACTGCAACCCATGCTGCATCAAGGTGCCTTCCAAGACCCCTTTCATTTGGTATTCCCAAGCCCCTGGGCGCACGGACCGAAGAACCGCTTCGTGTGCGGCACTATTGGCTTGGTTGGCAAAGCGCATCCTCTCCAATTCCCCGTCTGTTTTATGCAAACGGCAAAGGGTCAAAATGTCGACAACCGAGCGGTGGTCGATAGCGCACCCTTCAGGCGCAACCACCCCGAGTGCTGATAGCTCCTCTTCGGCACCCGCAAAAATACGAGTCGGGGCTAGGTCATCCAGCACCGACTGCAACGCATCGGAGTTATGCAGTACATCGGGCCGATAGAGCTCTTGGATTTCCTCTTGCGATCGAATACGCCCATTCCATACGGCATATGAGGTTTCGCGCTTGGGGGCAAAAAGATGAAATTCACCAGTTTTCGGCACAAAAATCGCACTGTAATCGGGTTCCGAGACGCCCGTTAGGTACCAAAAACGGCTCTCTTGTCGAAAAGGGAGCTCAAAATCGGTATCGTAGCGATGCTCGACGGACGCTCCACGCAACACAACAATGGCATCGTCTGCCCCCTTGGTGTCAAACATGGAATAGAACCGCTCTCTGTGTGTTGCTGCCATCGCAGCTGCCGAAATCTTCAAAGTCGTTTGCATGCTAGAACTTACTACAACAAATAGAGTTGACGAAACCAACTTTCATAAAAACCTGCCAAATTGGAAATCACCATCGGGTTAATCTCATCGGTCTTGAGGGGGACGTGCTTTAGAAGGGAGGCGCTGTCCTGCGAATGCGTTGTATAGATCGTGGTATTCTCTGGCTGAGCTGTCCACAAATCCTGCAGATCTGTCACAAAAACAGCGACCGTTTGTTGGGATTGATTCAAAATAGCCACCAACAAGGTTTCCTCTGGATTGGGTGACACAAATGCCAGAGCGACATCCGTTTCGTCATCCAAGGGGATGCTTTGGTAATAATGACTCGCATGAACCCCCATATCTGAGCGTGCAAGATCGATGTACCCATACGCCCATTCGTGATTTGGATCCCAAAACTCTTGAAGCACCTGAGTCAACCAAGTCTGGGCATTCGAGTCAAGACCACGCCCAATAAACCCACGCTCCATCCAGTAGGATGTGTCTCGGCGAAGCTCCTCCACAGACATCGCACTAGGATAAATGGGCTTGCGACGACGCTTTAGCTCCCCATTCTCAAAGGTAAAGATGGCATCGGAATGGCCATTACTAAGCCAGAGATGCCGAGCACCCACATGTTCATTATACCGACTAATTTGCACAGCCGATTCTTTGCTCAAACTCACGGTGGCAGATTTACACTCAATGAGCGTTTCGGGCTCCATATCTCCGCCATAAACCACGATATCGGCTCTCATGCCTCGATCCTTATCCCCCAATTCATTCGAAAGAAGTGTCAGCTCCTGTGAAATTCGACCCGCAGGGATTTGTGCCTCCAAGGTGAGGTAATCAATCATGCGAAGCCGTACCCTTTCTTCGGGTCGATTGGCTAGGCGTTTTTTGGTAATAGGATTCCAAAGCCACCGCTGACCCCCTTCGTATGCTACGCGTGGGAAATGAAGAGAACAGCAAGAATTCATAGTGGTGTTTGGCTTGGGCGAATGTCTACTTGGATTTCGGGGATGATTTCTTTGACCTATTTTTGGTCGATACTGTGGCTACCGCAGGAGTGATTTCCTTGTTTGTCCCCCGATTAATGAGCCATTGTTGTCCTGCGGAGAGTACATTAAAGACCAGATAGTATAAACTCAACCCTGCCGCAAAGTTATTGAAGAAAAACAGAAGCATGAAGGGCATGATATACATCATCACTTTCATGTTGGGCATCCCAGGACTTGTGGGTGCAGATGACATACTTCCAGAAAGCTGAGTTTGCAGCACAATCGATCCAGCCATGAGCAGCACAAACCCAGCCAGTTGATCCCCTAAAAAGGGAATAGCAAACGGTAGACTGAGCCAATAATCGGGTGCTGACAAATCTTGCGCCCACAAAAAAGACTCTTGACGGATAAGAATAGAGCCCTGGAAAAACTGCCACAGTGTAATCAGGATGGGAAACTGTAACAGCATCGGTAGACATCCACCAATAGGATTCACTTTATTCTTCTGATACAATTTCATGGTCTCCTGCTGACGCTTCTGTGGATTCTCTTTGTATTTCTCTGCCAGTGCCTGCATTTCTGGTTGAAGCTTACGCATCGCAGCCATGCTCTTGAAACTACTCAAGGTCAATGGAGCCAGAACCAATTTGACAAGGACGCCAAACAGAATAATCAACACGCCATAGTTGCCAATCCACCCACTAAAAAAGGTGAAATAAGGGATAATGACAAACCGAACAAGTGGGTCAGAGAACCAACGCATCCAGGAGTAGCCCACTTCTGCCATATCGTAGGCATGGTCGTCAAATTCTCGTAAATCATAATAGCGCAATGGACCTACATAGAGCTCCATGGAGGCGCGCTGTGTGTCACGGATATCAAGCTGAATAGACGATTGATACCGATGACGTGTGAGTGGCTCTTTGGGGTCTCCTGTCACTTCTCCTGTGAGTAGTGCAGCTTCGGAGACCGTGCGAGGTTTGATAATCTGCGTAAAAAACTTTGTCCGAGTTGAGACCCATCCAATCTCCCCATTAATCCGATTTTGGTCACGCCCTCCTTCTGTCAACTGAAATTGCTCCAATTCATCTCCTGCGAATACATAGGCACTACTATACTGACCATCTTGGGTTAGGTCTTTCTCCGTTGGAACGAGGGCGGTCGCAAAACTTACATCCACCGCTTGATCAAATATTTGAGTCTGTAACCCCTCGAACTGAACGTCAAAGTCTAATTCATGGCCATCCCCATCTACTGTATAGGTATGAATAATGTGCCCTCCAGAAGCGGTGAGGTATTGATAACTGATTTCAACGGACTCACCTTCCGCGAGATTTCGCTCGATTCTGGTTTCAAACAGCGGCTCAAACATGAGACCTCTGGTCTCAATATTTTGCCCCTCTTGACTCAAAAAGCCCACATTGTAGGCTGATCTTGTGGTATCCTGTACCATCTGAACGGGCTTTTTGTCCCAGGTTTGATAGTCGAGGAATCGAATCGACGCTGGGCCGCCACCCATAGAACTAAATTCAATCTCCATGTAAGGCGTGCGGACAGTAGAGCGAGTTTCGGCAGGAAAAAACCCGTCAGCAGGTGCAAAGGCTCCGGTTGTTGGCGTGCTTAACGGGTCAAAGGAATCGCGACGATCTCGAAACGTCGATGTTCCAGATTGGCCCTGACGATCGGCCCCCATTAAGTCATCAAACGCGGGTTCAATCCCTTGTTCTTGCAAGGCAGCCAAGGAATCCTGACGGAGTTGTTCTATTCGTTGAGCTTCTAATTCTTCAGGCATAGGCATAGAGGTCCACGACCATGCCATCATGATGATGAAAATCAGGACAAATCCGATAATGGTATTTCTATCCATGAACCCATGTTTTGAGACGCTCTTGCCCTTGATTCATGAGCGTAAGCATCTCGGTTTCTAATTGTGTGGAATCGACGTTTGAGGATTGGATCATAAACAATGCATCTACCGACAACGCGTCTGAGCGGTGTTGAGTAGGTAAAAGCTCTCCCTCTAGACGCCATGCATGTTGATTCTTTCGGTAACACTCCCTCATTTGACGCTTGAGACGATTGCGAGTCACGGCATTGCCATGACGCTTGCTTACCACAAAAGCCGTTTGTTGAGAAGGCTCAGTACTTGGGCTTACCCGAAAGCGTAATTGAACATGCGGTTGACGAAGCACGGTAGAGGAGGAAAAAAGGGATTGAAAGCGATCTTTCCCACGCAAGATAGCTGCACGGGGAAGGCGAAGTCGTTGACCGACTAGCCGAGAAGATTGGCTACTTTGGCCCTTTTTCACTGCTCACAGTGAGCTTTTTACGCCCTTTCGCACGACGGCGATTGATGACGTTTTGCCCATCAGATGTGAGCATGCGTTTGCGAAAACCGTGTTTGTTGGTTCTTTTGCGACGGCTTGGTTGAAATGTACGCTTCATGAGACTCGTTCGACCTTAAACTATTCGACCTTAAAAACGGACTGACACTTGTGTTGAATCTGGTGTATTGGGCAATCCAAGAGAGATTCAAACGTTTTTTAATGTAATTGAGAAAAATAACAAGATTCTGCGAACTTTGAACGCTGAAAGTTCAACCTTGCTTCTCCACTCACCACCGATTCCCGTATATTTAGGGTATGAAGTTTTCAATCAATAGTGTCTTAACGACGATATTCGGCTCAAAAAGCGAGCAAGATCTCAAATCGCTCACGCCGATCCTCGAACAAATCCATGCCATGGAGGCCCCCGTGCAAGGGCTTTCCGATGAGCAACTCAAAGGAAAAACGGCTGAATTCAAACAGAAGATCATCGATGCTGGCCAAGATCTTGATGATCAAATCAAGGATTTACGAGCCCAATCAGAGGATCGTGAATCTACCCGCACAGCTGCTGAGGCTAAGGAAATTGCCGATTCTATTGAAGCCTTGAGGAAGCAATGGCTGGAACGTGCAGAAGAGGTCTTGGATGAGATTTTACCTGAAGCTTATGCGGTACTCAAAGAAACGTGTCGTCGATTTGTGGGACAAAGCTGGAAGGTCGCTGGCTCTGAAGTGACCTGGCAGATGGTTCCATACGACGTTCAGCTCATTGGAGCCATTGCTTTGCACAAGGGGATGATTTCTGAAATGAAGACGGGAGAGGGAAAAACCCTTGTGGCCATCTTCCCGGCCTACCTCAATGCGCTCGTTGGGCGAGGTGTGCATGTAATTACGGTGAATGATTATCTAGCCAAGCGGGATGCAGAGTGGAATGCGCCGATTTTTGAATTCCACGGTTTGCGTGTTGATTGCATCGATAAACATCAGCCTAATTCAGAGGATCGACGCGAAGCCTACAGAGCCGACGTCACCTATGGTACCAACAACGAGTTTGGCTTCGATTATCTTCGCGATAATATGGTGGTCACCCCAGATCAATTAGTTCAGCGAGGGCACCATTATACCATTATAGATGAGGTTGACTCCATTCTTATCGATGAGGCGAGAACGCCATTGATTATTTCGGGTCCAGTTCCAGAGGATACCCAGTCTGAAAAATATGTCGTGATGAAGCCGCGAATAGAGTCACTGGTCAAGGCTCAGCAGCAATTGGTGGCTGGCTTGGTGACACAGGCCGAAAAATTAGAAGCGGAGGGAGACGCCGAGGGAGCAGGATTGGCGCTGCTTCGGGCACAACGAGGATACCCCAAAAACCGCAAGCTTCGTCGAATGCTCCAAGACATGAAGTATCAAAGCTTGCTCACGCAATCCGAAAACTTCTACCTCCAGGAGAATGCCAAGAGGATGCCTGAGGTGGATGAAGAGCTTTTTTATGCTGTTGAGTTACGCCAGCGTAGCATCGAAATGAGCGATAAAGGGCGTGAGTTCATCACGAAGCAAGGGGAAGATGCAGACTTTTTCATTATCCCAGATATGGGAGAAGAAACGGTCAAGATTGGGGAAGAGGCTGACAAGCTCTCGGATCCCGCCAAAGCAGAAGCGTTTCGTCAAGATCGCCTAACAGAGCTCAACAAATCGTTTGCCGAAAAAAGTGATCGGATTCATACGGTGAATCAGTTATTGAAGGCCTACACACTTTTTGTGAAGGATGAAGAGTACATCGTCCAGGATGGCAAGGTTCAAATAGTGGATGAGCACACCGGACGGGTCATGTCGGGACGTCGCTACAGTGATGGCCTCCACCAGGCAATTGAAGCCAAAGAGAATGTTCGTGTGGAAGCTGCTACCCAGACGTATGCGACGATTACATTGCAGAATTTTTTCAGGATGTACCATAAGCTCTCAGGTATGACGGGAACCGCTGCGACCGAAGAGGGAGAATTCAATGAGATTTATAGTCTGGATGTGGTGGTAATTCCGACCAACAAACCGATTGCTCGACTCGATCACGAGGATCTCATTTATCGAAGCAAGCGAGAGAAGTTTAATGCAGTGATTGAAAAAATCCGTGAGGTCTACAAAAACGGCCAGCCGGTCCTGGTTGGGACTACAAGCGTCGATGTATCGGAGACCTTGAGCCGAATGCTGAAGCGGTCTGGGATAGACCATAGTGTTTTGAATGCCAAGCAAAATGCTCAAGAATCTGAGATTGTGGCTCGGGCGGGTCAGCCTGGGGCCGTCACTGTTGCAACAAACATGGCAGGTCGTGGAACCGATATTAAACTGACCGACGAGGTGAAAGAGCGTGGCGGTTTGGTCATTATTGGTACAGAAAGACATGAAAGTCGCCGGATTGACCTTCAGCTTCGGGGTCGAGCGGGACGACAAGGGGACCCAGGAGAGACGCAGTTTTATGTATCCCTTGAAGATCAGTTGATGGCTCTTTTTGGAGGAACAGATCGCATTGCCAAGTGGATGGATCGACTCAACTTCCAAGAAGGAGAGGTGATCCAACACTCCATGATTACAAAATCCTTGGAGCGAGCGCAGAAAAAAGTGGAGCAAAACAATTTCAGTATTCGTAAGCGTCAACTCGAGTATGATGATGTGCTCAACAACCAGCGTAATGTGATTTACGCTCGACGTCGCAACGCACTCTTGGGCGAGAATGTGGAGAGCGATCTACTTAATATGTTGGACGATTTTGTGAGCTCGGTCGTGAGTGAACACTTTGCAACAGGCAATTATGAAGCCATTGCAGAGGATTTGTTGCGTTTGTTGGCATTACCGGTCACGGTTGACACCGAAGAGTGGGTCAAAAAAGGTGAAGATGCTGTCACCGATGAGCTCATCCACCAGGCACAAGAGCTCTACCGAATTAAAGAATCGAGAGTCGCTGAGCCGCTGTTTGCGATGTTACAACAGCTGCAACAAGGGGACGACGGTCAGCTGCCAGAGCGTATTCAAGTGATTTTCAATGATGGATCACGTCGTTTCCGCGTGGTGACCGATACCCAAAAGTTGATGGATACCCGGGGGCATGAATTGCCTCGCGCCCTTGAACGCTCTGCGATTTTGTCTGTGATTGACGATAAGTGGATGGAGCATTTGCGTGAATTGGATGCCGTGAAAGAAGGGATTGGGCTCAGAGCTTTTGGTCAGAAAGACCCCTTAGTGGAGTATAAGCGTGAAGCGTTCGAAATGTTCCAAGACTTGCTTGGAACGATCCATCAAGACATTATCTCCATGGTATGGCGAGCCGTGCCGGAGGCTCGACCAGGAGATCAACCTGCACAGCGCGTCCAACGAGCACAAGCCCCTAAAGCTAAAGTAGAACTCTCCAAAGCCAAAACGCAGCATCAGGAATCAACGAATATGGGCTTCTCTGCTCCTCAAATGACGGCCCCAACAGCCCCTTCCGCGACGGGTATCTCTGGCACAGGTGCAAGAGCCACATCCACAGGTCCGCTCCAAGTAAAAAAATCCCCTGAAGTGGTTGAATCCGAACCAGGTAGAAACGACCTTGTGACTATGAAGAATGTCCAGTCTGGGGAAACCAAAAAGATTAAGTGGAAGGTGGCCAAGAGGATGCAAGATCAAGGATGGATTCGGGTGTAACCTATGAAAGTCCTTGGCATTGATATCGGAACAGCAGCCATTAAGGCGTGTATTTTTGACACCGACAAAGGGAAATATACCTCAGAGGTGATCGCCAAGAAGGTCAAAGAAGGGACCTCACCTCACAAAATTGTCTCTAGAATTCATCAAGCTGTGTCCACCGATTTTGAGTGGCGTGGCCCCATAGGCATTGCGATCCCAGAATCTGTCAGACGAGGGCGCGTGTTGTCAGCCCGTCGCCTCGATAGCGCGTGGGAAGATATGGATGCCGTGGATCTGTTCTCTGAGGTGATTGATACCGATGTCTATTTCTTGAACGATGCCGATGCGGGTGGAATCGCTGAGCTACATCTGGGTGCAGGCAAAAATGAAGCGGGTGTGGTGATGTTTTTGTCGGTCGGGACAGGCATTGGGTCCGCGTTGTTTATCGATGGGCAACTTGTGCCCAACACAGAGCTTGGGCTCATCGAAATGCGTGGAATCTCTGCCCAAGACCGAGCCTCAAACAAATCTCGAAAGGAGGAAGGGATCAACCGGAAGGCATGGTCCAAACGCCTAGAGTTTGTGTTGAATGCATATGAGCAAATCTTCCACCCAGATCTGTTCATTATTGGTGGACAGCTCAGTAAGAATGCGGAAAAGACTCTCCCTTATATCAAGATTCAAACCCCAGTGAAACCAGCGGCTTTCGAAAATGATGCCAGTATGGTGGGAGCAGCTCTTGTGGCGGCGGATCAAAAACGCGACCAAAAGGTCTTTTACTTGTAAAAAAAATTCGCAATTGTCAGGCGCACAGCTTGTGCACTCAGCTCGGCGCGCACAGCCCAAGCAGAAAGGGCTGTTTACGAGGTCGAAAGGTTCTTTTTCCGATCCATCCAGTAGTTGGTAAAACCACCCCCAAATATGGCCAATAGTGTGAGCGGGCCAGCCACTCGATAGGTCCAAAACTCCATCGTGAATGCGACTTCAGGGGCCTTGAAACTCATCACAGAATACAGCATAAAGGCCACAAACCACCCAAATAACAGTGCACCTTCCCAACGGTGAATGGTAAAGCCGCCGAGCATGACTGGAAAACAACAGGCCGCCACAATGAGCATAAATGGAAGATCGATGCGGATGGATGAGACTTGAATAGGAATGTCTACAGGTAAAATGGCGCCAGATACACCGAGCACTACCAGAATGTTCATGATGTTACTCCCAACAACATTGCCCACAGCGATATCCTTTTCTCCCTTGGTCGCTGCAACGATAGAGGTGGCCAACTCCGGTAGCGAGGTGCCAATCGCCACAATGGTGATGCCAATGACTAATTCACTCACTCCAAAATACTCTGCGACATCCACCGCCCCCGCGACTAACCAACGCGCGCCTAGGACCAATCCCACAAGACCAAGAGTGATGTAGAGAAGATCTTTCCATATAAGTGTCGGTTGATCTTGTTCACCCGCTTGGCTGAGGTCGACAGCAGGACCTTTCCCTTTCTTATTCATCCAAAACAGCAAGCCAAGGTAAACGATGAGCAAGCTTGCCAGAAAGGCGCTCTCAAGTCTCACCAATTGACCATCCAGCGCAAGAAAGTATAAGAGCCCGGAGAGCCCCACCATTATAGGAACATCCATACGGATCAAAGATTCATGAACAATAAGCGGTACAAAAATGGACGTTAAGCCAAGGATAAGTAGCACGTTGGCAATATTTGACCCAATCACATTCCCCATCAAAATGTCTGGTTGACCCGCAAAGCCTGACTGCAAACTTACCGCAAATTCAGGCGCTGAGGTGCCAAACGAGACAACGGTTAGCCCAATCACGACCTTACTCAATCGAAAGGATTGTGCCAGGCCCGATGCGCCACGCACAAGAATCTCAGCTCCTCCAATTAATAAGACAAACCCGGCAAGGGTAAGAAAAGCAATCATAGTTTAAGGTTGATATACAAACGTTGGGTTTCTCTGCGTTAATACAAGGTCTCACACATGATAGAACATCACCCGAACCGTGCCTTACAGAGTACACAACTATTAAAACAAAATGACATCAAAGTTATGAAAAACCTATTCCATAAATCATTCCCACTCCTATTTATAGGATTGCTGGTTGGCTTTGTTATCGCTCAGCCAGTCGAAGCTCAACAACGACAACGAGGCCAACAGTTGAGCCAAGAGCAACGTGAACAGATGCGTGAACGTCTCCAAAACCTCACACCTGAGCAACGTGAAGCGCTGCGCGAACAGATGATACAACGACGTGAGAGCACTATGAGAAGCACTGAGCGTGGTGTTGAGTCCCGGGTGCAATCTTGGCTGAATCCTGAACAACGTGAACAGATCAAAGAGTTACGCTTGGACGTGATGGAGAAGCGACTTCCGCTAAAAAACCAACTGAATGAAGCCAAGGCTCGGCTCAAAACCGTCTCCACAGGCTCAACAATCAATGAAAAAGAGGCGAAAAAACTCATTGATTCCATGCATCAATTAGAAGCTGACATTAAAAAGCTAGAATGGGATCTGCGTATGGATGTCCGTGCCATGCTTTCAGAAGAGCAACAAGTTCGATTTGACCAGATGCCATGGTCACGAATGGCAGCTGAGCGTGAGAACACACCTGTGCGCCGTGCCAAAATGGTGAAGAGAGTGTACGAGCATCGCCAAGACATGCACAAAAAGCACAAAATGATGTACTAATCAAACGAAGCACGAAGAGGGTGCCTCGAACTCGAGCGCTTACCTTTGCCGATAAGCCTAATTAGAACCGCCTACAGCGCTTGACTCCACTGACAAGCTTGGTGGTTCGTTGGCAATCGGTTACATTTGCATAATGTTCTATGGAAGGGGTGCTGACGGACAGTGCCCCTTTTTGTTTTTGAAGGATACCCCCACACTTTGTACACTAGATTATGCAAAATTCACTAGCCACCGAGGACACATCGTTCTTTGGACACCCAAAAGGCCTAGCGGCGCTATTCTTTACCGAATTATGGGAGCGTTTCAGTTACTACGGAATGCGTGCCCTGCTGGTCCTCTACATGACAGCAGAAACCGTAGGCGCCAATCCTGGAATGGGTCTTGGCGTTGCAGAAGCCACGGCGATATATGGACTCTACACGTTTTTTGTGTACATCCTTTCACTCCCAGGCGGATGGGTTGCGGATAATCTCTGGGGACAACGAAAGGCTGTTTTCATTGGTGGAATCATTATCGCGTTGGGTCATTTTAGTATGGCGATCCCAAGTGATGCGACATTTTTTGCAGGCCTTGCACTCATTGTTGTGGGGACAGGCCTACTCAAGCCAAATGTGAGCACGGTGGTTGGGGATCTATACCCAGAAGGTGGGGCAAGGCGTGATGCTGGATTCTCCATTTTTTACATGGGGATTAATATTGGAGGCTTCGCAGGCCCGCTACTTTGTGGATGGCTGGCCGAGACTCATTGGCATTTTGGCTTTGGGCTGGCTGGGATTGGTATGGTGTTGGGGCTCATCTTTTTCAAATGGGGTGAGTCTTGGATGGGTACAGCAGGTGATTTTGTCACTGAAGATGCACCGGAGACAGTAGCCAAACGATCCCGTTCATTCTACGTGCTTGCCTCAGTGTTTGCTGCTGGTATCATCACTCTTGGTAGCCTTATTGGCACAGGCGCGGTGAATCTTGAGATCACCTCGATTGCGGCCAATCTTGGTGTGGTCGCCGTCTTAATTACCCTGGGATACTTTGCCTATGTCACCTTTTTTGGTGGGCATAATGGTGAGGAAAAGAAGCGATTGGGGGTCATTTTTTGGTTGTTCATCCTTGCAGCACTGTTTTGGTCAGGATTTGAGCAGGCGGGATCGTCGATGAATCTTTTCGCGCGTGAGCTCACAGACCTGTCATTAGGCACCTTTGACGTGCCTCCAAGTTGGTTACAGTCTGTGAATTCCTTCTTTATTATCCTTTTGGCCCCCTTGTTCGGCATCCTTTGGACAACACTCGATCGAATGCATGCCAATCCTTCGATTCCAGTTAAATTTGCCATGGGTTTACTCGGGCTTGCGTTAGGTTTCTTTGTTCTATCCTGGGGATCAGCCAATGCGAGCGCCACCAACCAAGTTGGTATGAGTTGGCTCGTTGTTACCTACTTTTTCCACACCTGTGGTGAGTTATGTTTATCGCCTGTGGGACTCTCATCCATGACAAAACTCGCACCCAAAAATCGTGTAGGCCAAATGATGGGTATTTGGTTTGTAGCCGCTGCCTTGGGTAATCTCATTGCAGGTCTCCTTGCCGGAACGCTAGAATCAGCTGCCCCTACCGCATTGTTTGGACAGGTAGCGATGTTTGTTGGTGGCGCGGGACTGGTTGCATTACTTGCCTCACCGTTTGTCCAGAAGTTAATGGGGGATGTTAAGTAACGAGGGTTCACATCACAATCTAGATTCGCCGTCTGAGCCTACGACTCAAGCCTATCCAATTGTCGCCATCGCCACAGCGCCAGGTAATGCGGGTCTAGCTGTCATTCGGGCCTCAGGGCGTGGGGTATTTGAACGGGTTCAGGCGTGTTTCAAATCGGATAGGCTCATCCAAGCCGGGAGTCACACAGTTCATTATGCGAAATTGATCCATCCCGTGACGCAACAGTTTGTGGATGAGGTCATGGTGACAAAGTTTGTGGCGCCCGCTAGTTTTACGGGGGAAGACAGTGTCGAAATCACCTGTCATGGTGGCTATTTGGTGACACAGTCGGTGTATGAAGCGTTACTTGCTGCCGGGCTGGAGGCAGCAAAACCAGGTGAATTCACCCACCGGTCGTTCATGAATGGGAAAATGGATCTCTCTCAAGCAGAGGCGGTGGCAGAGATGATCCACGCCAAGAGCGAGCAGGGCCTTCGTGCAGCACGCCAGCAATTGACAGGAGCCTTGGGTGAAAAAGTGCATGCTTTCAGACAGGCACTTATCGATACCACGGCGATGGTTGAGTTGGAGCTCGATTTCTCGGAAGAGGATGTAGAATTCGCCGATAAAGAACGGCTTCGAACGCTGCTCAAAGACTTAGATCATGGGTGCTCTCACCTTTTAGACACGTACGAAACAGGTCGCCTCATTCGAGATGGGATCAAAACCGCCATTTTAGGGCAGCCGAATGCGGGTAAATCGACGCTTCTAAATGCATTGATAGGCCAGAACCGTGCGATTGTTTCACCCACTGCGGGAACAACTCGAGACACCGTCGAGGCCGATTTCTCCATTGATGGCGTCTATTTTCGGTTGATTGACACAGCTGGGATTCGCCAGACGACCGATGATATTGAGGTTGAAGGGGTTAAGAGATCCCAAGCCGCCATGCGCGATGCTGATCTCATTCTGTGGGTCAAAGATCAGTCCAAACCATTAGGCCCCGAAGAGATCGCCCTGCAGGAGTCTATGTTGGAAGCCAAAGCTCCTGTTATTCGCGTATTGACGCATCAAGACCTTGCGAAAGACCCCACCTTAGATTTTGCCAACTGGGATTTATCGTTTGACCTCACCACCCCTGATGCGTCACGACTCGGAGCCCTTTCTGATCTAATGATTGAGCGCACGCTTCAAGCTGAATATCTAAACGATGAGTCGACACTCGTGACCTCCAGCAGACATCGTCAAGCACTCATGGAAGCACAGGCGCACATCCAGTCAGCTATCCAGGGACTTGACCAATCTCTACCTGGGGACCTCATTGCCATTGATTTGCGTGGAGCGATTCAACAGTTTGGGCTCATCACGGGGGCAATCTCCAATGAGGATGTGTTGGACTCGATCTTCAGCCGATTCTGTATCGGAAAATAGAGAGCCAACGAAGTAGATCTTGACGAATCTACAGGATAACTATTGAATTTAGTTACATTAACCCCATATACAGCACATAATATACTGAGATGCTATCCGGTAGAGGAACGTGATAGTGATCTCAAAACGGTATTATTAGGATAAAAACTCTATCTGAGGGACAAAAATTCGTGAACAAAGACGATTTTATCATTCGAAGAACTTCCTCTGAAGACAAACACTTTGCGAAGACCATCACTAAAGAGATTGAGGAAAGCGCAAAAGCTAGAGGTACGGGAATTGCTCAGCGATCTGTTGAATATATAGAGCAAAAAATTGAACAGGGGAATGCGGTCATTGCATGTACGCAAGATGGAGACTGGGTTGGGTTTTGTTACATCGAAGAGTGGGGGCATGGAAAATACGTGGCTAATAGTGGACTGATCGTATCACTAGATTACCGCAAGACAGGTGTTGCAAAAAAAATAAAGCGACAAATCTTTCACTTGTCTCGTGAGAAGTATCCGAATGCGAAAATTTTTGGACTCACAACGGGCCTTGCAGTCTTGAAAATTAATAGTGAATTGGGATACAAGCCCGTGACCTATTCTGAATTAACGGATGATGAGAACTTCTGGAGTGGCTGTAAATCATGTGTGAACTACGACATTTTGACCCGCAAAGAACGACAGACTTGCTTGTGTACGGCGATGTTGTATGACCCCAAAGATGATGTTATTACGGATGAAACCACTGAGTTCTTCGAAGAGAAACAAACAGTATTTGAGCGATTATTTCGCCTAAAGTGGCGTAATCTGGGAAGTCAAAAAAAATGAGATAGTATGTCAAAATCAGTTGTTCTTGGATTTAGCGGGGGGTTGGACACTACATATTGTGCTATTTATCTATCAAAGGAACTAGGGTATGATGTCCATACAGTAACCGTAAACACCGGAGGGTTTAGCCAAAAAGAGCTTCAAGAGATTCAACAGCGTGCAGAGTCATTAGGAGTCAAAAGTCACAAAAATATTGACGGTACGAAGCAGTACTATCATACTATCATCCGATACCTGATTTTTGGTAATGTGCTCAAAAACCAAACATACCCACTGAGTGTATCCGCTGAGCGATTGTCTCAGGCACAACATATTGTCGATTATGCAAAATCATTAGGTGTCCAAGCTGTTGCCCACGGCTCAACAGGAGCAGGCAATGATCAGGTGAGATTTGACATGATGATTGAGACCTACATGCCCGAGGTAGAATTGATAACCCCTGTTCGAGATCAAGCCCTGTCTAGATCTGAAGAGATTTCTTTCTTGCAATCCCATGGAGTCGAAGTCGATGCATCAGAAGCCGCCTATTCTATCAATAAAGGGCTCTGGGGTACTAGTATCGGAGGTGTAGAGACTCTTCAGAGTATGGGTGATTTACCCGAGAAGGTTTGGCCAACCCAGCGAAAGAGAACCGATGAACTGGAATTACAACTACACTTTCAACAAGGTGAGCTATCTGGAATTGATGCAGAACACGTTGAAGATTCTGTTGAGGCAATCGAGAGGCTTAACAAGATTGGAGGTGAGTTTGCGATTGGTAGGGATATCCATGTTGGAGATACAATCATTGGGATAAAAGGGCGTGTAGCCTTTGAAGCTCCAGCCGCTATGATGATGATTAAAGCTCACCATGCGCTAGAAAAACATGTCCTTACAAAGTGGCAGCTTCACTGGAAAGACACGATTTCTTCATTCTATGGTAACTGGTTACACGAAGGGTTAATCATGGATCCTGTGATGCGAGACATTGAAGCCTTTTTAGAAAGTTCTCAGCAAAGAGTCACAGGAAGCGTGTTGTTGAGACTGCACCCCTACAGGTTTACCGTTGTGGGCGTGGAGAGTCCATATGATTTAATGCAATCTTCATTTGGTGCATACGGGGAAGAACAGGGGACATGGACCGGGGAAGATGTAAAAGGGTTTACGCGCATTTTTGGACTTCAAAACAAAATCTATCACCAAACCAAGAAAAGACCATGATTCATGCTGGAATACTTGGGTCTGCAGGATATACCGGTGGAGAGTTACTTCGTCTACTCTTGAATCACCCCTCTATTGAGAGGATTTCACCGTATTCTCGCTCACATGCAAATCAAGCGATTTCTAGTGTGCATGATGACATTCGCTCCGATAATCTATTATTCAAAGATGCAGGATCACTAAAGGAGGATTCTCCTGATGTTCTTTTTTTGGCGTTAGCTCATGGGGAAAGTCTAGAGTGGCTTCAGCAAGAATCTTGGGCAGGCGAAGCTGTGAATTCAGGCCAAATGAAGCTCATAGATCTATCTCAAGACTTTAGAAACGAACAGTCACCAGTACATAATGTCTCTTTCGTGTATGGCTTACCAGAATTAAATCGAGCTCAGATCCAGCAGGCACAAGCTGTTTCTAATCCAGGGTGTTTTGCGACGGCCATTCAGCTATCCATTCTTCCATTTGCCTCTACGACTGCATCACCCATACACGTCACGGGGATTACGGGATCCACTGGAGCTGGTCAAACTCCCACCTCTACGACCCATTTTAGTTGGAGAACCCAAAATGTCCAACCCTACAAAGTCTTGACCCATCAACACATTGCAGAGGTTACTACTCACCTAACTGAAACATTCACCACCCTTCCAAAAATCCATTTCGTACCATGGCGGGGTCCTTTTAGTCGAGGGATACTTGTATCGACAAGCATTTCATGGGAGGGTACTCACGAGGAAGCTACTCAGCGAATCAATGATGCTTATAACTCCCACCCCTTCGTGCATGTATCTGACCAAGCTGTTCATTTGAAACAAGTAGTAGGTACAAATCAGGCAATGATTTCTACCGATCTCCAAGAGGGGTGTTTAGTCGTGAGTGTTGTGATTGATAACTTGCTTAAAGGGGCAAGCGGTCAGGCGGTTCAAAACATGAACCTTATGCTAGGATATAAGGAAGAGTCAGGACTCTCGCTATTGGCAACAAGATGACGAATTCAGGGTCACTTTTTGAGGTTTATCAACGATTCGATTTTTCAATTGTGCATGGTGATGGGACGGTTGTTCGTGATTCTCGTGGAACGGATTACCTCGATTTTTATGGGGGTCATGCTGTAATCAGTATTGGCCACAATCATCCACACTGGGTACAGAGACTTCAGACACAAATGTCCAGTTTATCGTTCTACTCCAATGCCGTAGATCTCCCAATACAAGAAGAATTTGGACACCACTTGTGCACCCTTTCTGCCAAACCAAATCATCGCCTTTTTCTTTGCAATAGTGGTGCAGAAGCGAATGAAAATGCGATCAAACTCGCATCCTTTCACACGAAAAGACAAGGAATCTTAGCGTTTACAGGTGGATTTCATGGGCGCACTTCCTTAGCTCTGGCAGCCACTGATAATCCTACCATTAAAGCGCCAATCAATCATTCTACCCCTGTACATCATTTACCACTCAATGATTTGGAGCAACTAGAGACTTACTTCAATACCCATGGAAATACACTTGCGTGTGCGATTATTGAAGGAATCCAAGGTGTGGGTGGTGTCTATGAGCCTACAGATGAATTTCTCACCATACTCCGATCGCTGACACAAGAATATGGTGTAGTACTCATCGCGGATAGCGTCCAATGTGGATACACTCGCTCGGGGG
>DDIC01000053.1:5277-13111 GCA_002338335.1 Bacteroidetes bacterium UBA1860 | reverse complement strand
CACTCGCTCGGGTGAGTTTTTTGCCCATGATAAGAGTTCAGTGATAGCTGACATATACACAATGGCGAAAGGAATGGGTAATGGATTTCCAGTTGCAGGGCTATTGATTTCAGAGAATATAAAGCCTGTGAAAGGTCAACTTGGTACCACGTTTGGTGGAAATCCACTCGCATGCGCAGCAGGCCTAGCTGTTCTTGAGGTGCTTGAAGACGAGAATGTTGCTGAGAATGTGAAACAGAGGGGTCAACAATTATGGGATGGATTAACCAACGTCTCATTTGTCAAAAACCTCCGTGGCAGAGGATTAATGATAGGTTTTGACACACCTGAAGAAGCGCCCACCATTCGTGAGCGATTGCTCAAAGAGCATCAAGTTCTTACAGGGAGTTCATCCCCAACAATCCTTCGATTACTTCCACCTCTTACCGTTACGGAAAAGGAATGTGATCAATTTTTAGAGGCTTGTTATCATCTCGATCAACATCTTTAGCGATTCTGGAATGAGGCCTATGTTGAGTTGGAAGAAACACACAAATTACGTCGTATGAAATACTTTCATTCTGTTGGTAATGTGCGTGATCTATCATCCCTTGTAGCCAAGGCGCGAGAGTATGACCGAGAACCGTTACTCCACCCTCAAAAAGGTAAAGGACTCCGATTGGGGCTCGTCTTTTTTAATCCTAGCCTTAGGACAAGACTTTCTACAGAGATTGCGGCTCAAAACTTAGGGCTCACTACGATTGTGTATTCCGTACAAAAGGACGGATGGTCATTAGAATTTGAGGATGGAACGGTCATGAATGGGTCTACTACTGAGCACGTGAAGGAAGCGGCTTCGGTGCTAGGTAGATATTTTGACATTCTTGGGGTCCGAACGTTTCCAGGATTAACAGATCAAGAAGTGGACCAGCAAGAAAAAATCTGGAATGCCTTTTGTACCTACAGCAAAATCCCTGTGATTAGCCTTGAAAGCGCGACGCTTCACCCATTACAATCGCTAGCCGATCTTGTTACCATAGACAAAGATCTTGAAAGGAAAACTGGAAAAGGGCTCTTTTCCAGCGGGTCGACTAGACCCAAGGTTGTTCTGCACTGGGCGCCCCATGTAAAACCCCTCCCTCATTGCGTAGCCAATAGTTTTACTGAGTGGGCTCTGGCGTCTAATGCAATCGACCTTACCATTGCCGCGCCTCCAGGATATGCACTTGCACCGCACTTCACAGATGGAGCAAGTCTAACCCATGATTCTTCAGAAGCACTCGAGGGGGCTGAATATGTTTATGTGAAGAATTGGTCTTCTTACGAGTCCTATGGGCAAACACCCCCAGTACAAGATGATTGGATGTTGACTGAGTCAAAACTGCGCCATAGCCCTGATGCAAAAATCATGCATTGTTTGCCAGTAAGACGAAACCTAGTACTCCCTGACGAGCTCTTAGATGGGCCCAGAAGCATGGTGATTGACCAAGCTCACCATAGGGTTGGTGCTGCCCAAGCAGTACTTGCCGAAATCATAGGGGCTCTATGAATCACGTACCTATCATAAAATTGGGCGGCTCTCTATTGGATCACCCTGATCAGTATGCTGAGGTGTTAGATCAACTTGTAAGGCTGCAGCATCCATTTATTCTTGTGCACGGAGGTGGTAATAAAGCAACTGAACTGTCTGAATCTCTAGGAATAAAACCAACGCTGATCGATGGTAGACGCGTCACAGATGCGCCAACACTTGACGTTGCAGTGATGACGTATGCTGGTCTCGTAAACACAAGGATTGTTGCTGACTTGAATGCAAAGGGAATTCAAGCTGTGGGTCTTACAGGCGCAGATCTTCACTGCATACGGTCAGCAAAACGGCCTGCGACAGCCCAAGTCGATTTTGGATATGTTGGTGATATACAATCTGTAAACACACCCTACATAGAAGAGATTCGAACCAAAGGGTGGTCGCCAGTATTTTGCGCAATTACCATGGATGATTCAGGCCAGCTATTGAATACCAATGCCGATGCAATAGCATCCAATCTTGCCCTAGCATACGCTAATAAGGGGCAATCAAGTTCGTTGATCTATGTCTTTGATCATCATGGCGTGTATACAGACTCTCAATCCCGCGCGTCTATACTTTCAGAGCTTACATATGAGCAGTTTTTGAAGCATCAATCCACGAATGCTATCCATCATGGAATGGTTGCCAAACTGGAGGAAGGGTTTAAGGCAGCTTCTAAAGGAGTCCATGTGCGACTTGGTCGGTATGATGAGCTGGAGGCACTATTCAATGCTCAAAAGGGCACTCAATTACTTGCATGACCTATGCTCAAAGATGGAATTGAACAGGATACAGAACAGGCGATAGAGCTTTTATCGAGGTTAATTGCAACTCCATCCCTGTCTACAGAAGAGGGTCCTGCAGCAGACGTAATGGAGGAATTCCTTCGGGGGCATAACGCCGAAGTTCATAGGCATAAGCATAACGTGTGGGCTATTGCCCCCACATGGGATCCAAAAAAACCTTCTATTCTATTAAACTCACATCTTGATACGGTTCCACCAAATTCTGGGTATACAAACATTCCATACGAACCAATACAAAAAGGGGGCAGACTCTATGGGCTCGGTTCTAATGACGCCGGTGGTGCGCTCGTTAGCCTTGCTATATCCTTTTTGAAACTATCAGCTTGGCAAGAGAGGCCCTATAATCTTGTGTTTACGGCGACGGCTGAAGAAGAAATATCCGGACCGGATGGGATTAGCTCTCTTTTGACAGATCCTACATTCCTTTCTCATACTCATGAGGCCTTTACGGGAGAAAAAAACAAAACGAATGAACTCAATTGTGGGGTGGTAGGTGAACCTACTCAGATGAGGATGGCTGTCGCGGAAAGAGGGCTGTTGGTCGTAGATTGTGTAGCCCATGGAAAAGCAGGTCATGCTGCTAGAAAAGAGGGAGAAAATGCTCTCTACAATGCGCTTAAGGATATTATGTGGCTACAGGATAATCAAATGCCAATCGTAAGTCCGATGTTAGGCCCTGTCACTTGGACAGCGACAATGATGCAAACCCCCAACCGCAAACATAATGTGATTCCTGATCGATGTGAGTTCACCATCGACATTCGTATCCATGAAGGGTACTCTCATGAAGACGTTTTTGAAACACTTTCTGCAAATCTTGCGAGCGAATTAAGCCCACGATCGTTTACTCTTCGCTCGTCTATGATCTCATTAGATCACCCTTTAATAAGCGCAGGTATTGATTTGGGTTGGCAAACGTATGGATCTCCTACAAGCTCTGATAAAGGAAGGCTACCATTTAGTGCATGTAAGCTCGGACCTGGACGTTCTATGAGATCGCATACAGCAGATGAGTATATTGAAGTAGAAGAAATTAGAACTGGAATCATTGGATACATGGATCTACTACAACGTGTGCAATTTCCAACCTAACACACCTATCCCACTAGAATCCTTTGAGTATGACAAAGCTTTGGTCAAAAGGCAGTGATTTGAATCAACGTGTTCATGAGTTTACAGTTGGGGAAGACCTGCATTGGGACAAGGTGCTGGCACCGCATGATGTTCTTGGTAGCATTGCACATGCCCTCATGCTCCAAAAAGTTGGACTCCTCAATGAATCAGAAGCCAACGCAATTATCACTCATTTGCAGTCATTACACACGGAGGTTAGTGATCCAAGTTTCAAGATTCCAGACGATTACGAAGACATTCATTCTTTCGTAGAGGCCAACCTGACAGATTCGTTGGGTGAAATAGGCAAGAAAATTCACACGGCGAGAAGTCGTAACGATCAGGTTCTCTTGGACACAAAGTTGTATTTGCGTGATGTTCTGGGACAATTAACGACCCAGAT
Source organism: Bacteroidetes bacterium UBA1860 (assembly GCA_002338335.1). Lineage (GTDB taxonomy): Bacteria > Bacteroidota > Rhodothermia > Balneolales > Balneolaceae > UBA8296. Next base: position 9,240 of record DDIC01000053.1, on the reverse strand, counting down.
TGAAGCATTTATCACACAGCTTCTTGTTCATAGTGAGGCTCATAAAGACATTCTTTTACCAGGGTACACCCATCTACAATTAGCGATGCCGTCGAGTTTTGGTCTGTGGTTTGGAGCGTATGCAGAAAGCCTCATTGATGATCTTGAGCAGTGGTCAGCCACCTACCGATATGTCAATAAAAATCCATTAGGAAGCGGTGCTGGATATGGATCGTCGTTTCCAATAGATCGTGAATGTACCACAAACCTTCTTTCATTTGAGTCTCTGCATGTAAATGTAGTGGCCGCACAAATGAGTCGTGGCAAAACAGAGAGAGTGGTCGCGCAGTCGCTGGCTGGTGTTGCAGACACTTTGGCTCGGATGGCAATGGACGTGGTACTATATGCCAATCCACACTTTGGCTTCCTCTCTTTTCCTGAGAGCTGGACAACAGGCAGTTCTATTATGCCTCACAAGAAAAATCTCGATGTGATGGAGCTCATTCGAGGACACTGCAACCAAATTAAATCGCTGCCTAATGAATTAGAGCTGCTTTCCACCAATCTCCCATCAGGATATCATCGTGATGTGCAGTTGAATAAAAACCATCTATTCCCAGCGATTCAGCAACTCAAAGATTGTATAGAGATTATGCATGCAATGTTGATGGATGTTGAAGTATCAACCCAATCGCTAGAATCAACGGAGTATGATGAGTTGTTTAGCGTGGAAGCTGTCAACGAACTAGTGCAACAGGGCACACCATTTCGTGATGCTTATCGAATGGTTGCACAGTCTATTCAAGATGGCACATATGCACCCAACCGTCAGTTAGATCATCGTCACATTGGAAGCCTTGGGAATTTAGGCACATCCATACTACAAACACGACTCAAAGAGGTTGTTTCGGCTATACCGACAGGACTTTCTCACCAAACAACACAAACGTTACTACAGCCCTACGAAACATTGAAGCAATTGGCGTAAGCGGGTCAATCAGTCACGTTGCAACATCCCCTCTTCGCGCATTATAGCCTCGATGCTTGCCATATCCCGAGGATATCGATCTGAAATCACATCAGGACCATCCTCTCGGATAATGATCATATCCTCGAGTCGTACATACACCCTCTCCTCTGGAATCCTAAATTGAGGCTCTATCACAAAGACCATTCCAGGTTCAATAGGTTTGCTGTAGTCGCCAACATCGTGGACAGCCATTCCAACACCATGCCCCAGACCTGTGCGTGGATTTTTGGCTCTTTCACGATATGAATCCACAAAGGCAATGGCAGCTTCTCTGTGATGTTTATGGGTGAACTCTAACGAAGGAAAAATCTTATCAAAATCTGATAATGCGTTTTGATAGACCTGTTGAGGAGTCAACCCAATCTCAATGTTGGTGAGTATAGCCTCATACAACTCGAGATAAAAGGTATAAAGCTCACGTTGCACTGGGTTAAATATCCCATTCACTGGCCACATACGCGCCATGTCGCTAGTGTAATACTCATATACAGGTCCGTAATCCATTAAGATCATATCTCCTGGTCTTGCAGGCCTTTCTGAATTATGATAATGGTTCATGAACGCATCTGGACCCACATGAATCAATGCATAGTAAGCCTCCTCTTCAATCCCATTTTTCCAAAAAATATAGCGCGAGGTAGCCTCTAGTTCAGAAGCAGTAATCCCGGGAGTTGTCGACCTCATAGCCTCAAGAATCGCCTCTCCTTGCCTATGAGTGGACCATTCTATTAGCTCGATCTCAGCATCACTCTTGATCTTTCTCATCTCATCGATAATCGGATCAAGATTTTGTAATTCTACGAACGGTGCGAGCTCTTCTAGGTGTGCCATAAACTCGAAGTGGCGACCCGGGCGGTCATCCATTGGGTCTAGCTCGCGATCTGCGAGCGTTCGCCGAGCCATAGATCGTGTCACCTTAAGGTTTTCATAGGCACTCATGGGTGTATAAAAGCTCCGTAAATCGGACTCAATGCCAAGAGCAGCGATATCTTCACGGAGCTCATCTACATGTTTGACATGTTCTAGCCCAGACAGAGATTTGATGAGCTCTTCATCTTGATAAGAGAGCATTTTCCCTTCATTATATTCACGTCGTTCATTTCGATCCTGGACATAGATCGTTGTTTCCTTTGAGGTACCATCAAGAAGTAGATAGGCAAAGGGGGATTCAACGCCTGATAGGTAATAGAACTCGTTGTTTTGACGAAATGCCTCAAATCCCATGGGCATGGGCGCCCCTTGAATCAATGCGACTCTCCGGTTCCCGATCGCTTCATAAACCTTTGCTCGACGTTCAGCAAACTCTTGCTTAGTAAAGCGCTCCGTAAATAAAGGACGTTCCTCAACTTCCGTTGATTCATTCCATGTTGATTGAGCCGCGCTGGATACTCCTATCACCCCTAAAAAGACCGTTAAAACTATTCCTTTAATTATCTTATTCCTCCATTTGTAACTGTGCTGCTACTGCCTGCACCTCATCGAGTACCCGAAGAAGGTTTCCACTCCATAACTGTTCAATTTCCTCTTGTGAATACCCACGTTTCACTAGCTCCAAGGTCACATTATAAGTTTCAGAAGCGTCCATCCAACCGTCGACACCTCCACCTCCATCAAAATCGGAGCTTATGCCTACATGTTCGATCCCTATGAGATCAACGAGGTAATCAATGTGGTCCACAAGATCGGACACATTAACCGGAGGGGCGCTTTCTGGGCTAATCGTGGAATCATTTTGAGCTTCACGCCAGGCCAAATGTTTTTCAACATCCACATAACTCCGAAACGCTACGGTCTGAATGACCCCGCCATTTTCTTTTAATGCGAGAAGTTGTTCATCATCCATATTTCGACTCACATCACTCAAAGCTCTTGCTGAAGAGTGTGATGCAATCACAGGTGCTTTGGACAAGCTCATCGTCTGAAGATTGGCTTCTTTGGAAGGGTGAGAGAGATCAATCATCATGCCCAACCGGTTCATTTCCTCGATGACCTCTTTCCCGAATTCACTGACGCCTCCATGGATATATACCCCATCCCGTTCCCCAGTATTTGAGTCACTGAGTTGATTATGGCCATTGTGAGACAAAGACATGTACCGACCGCCTCGATTGTAGAATTCCTCAACCCGTTCAATGTTTGTTGCTACAGGGTATCCGTTTTCAATACCAATCATGATTGCAAGCTTCCCTTCGGCTACAATCGAACGTACATCATCCGATGTTGTGGCAATAGCGACTTGATCCGGAGCATATTCTTCTGCTAAACGGTGGATGGCGTCAAACTTGTCAATGGCATTCGCATAGGCATCCGCATAACCCTGCGACGTCAATTCACCCTGACCTGTGTACACGATAAGCCATGCAACATCGAGTCCACCTTCGATCATTTTAGGAATTGTCACCTGAGTGGGAAGGTCTTGTGTATAGTTTCTATCCGCTGTGAAATTTGCCGTATTGATATCGACATGGGTGTCAAGGGTGATGACTTGTTCATGAATAGTGCGGGCAACATCTTCGATTGTTTCGGAAGTCGTCTGGCACCCAGCCCAAATCAAACTGATGGCGCAAATGGTAAAAAGTTGAGTCGTCTTCATGTGCAAAGGTTTTAAGTATCGTAAAGGTCAACATGGTCTAGTATACATATCCTAGTATATTCAATTTCGAGCTAAACCGAGACGCAAGGTTTTCCCTTGTCCCTTCCATGACCCAACCCACTCTAGGACTCCGGCAAAACGGTGTACAGTTTTCACTTCTTGTTCTGATTAATGCGTTCGTCGGAGGGATGGTAGGCCTCGAGCGAGCGATCCTGCCCGAACTCGCCGAGCAGGAATTTGGTCTTGCAGCCAAAACAGCCATTTTATCATTCATTGCCGTCTTTGGATTGACCAAAGCCTTGAGCAACTACTTTGCAGGAGCTTTTGCCAATAGAGTGGGTCGTAAAAACCTGCTTCTCGA
>DDIC01000053.1:0-4974 GCA_002338335.1 Bacteroidetes bacterium UBA1860 | reverse complement strand
CGTAAAAACCTGCTTCTCATAGGATGGGTTGTAGGAGCGCCTGTTCCGCTAATGTTGATGTTTGCCCCTTCGTGGGGGTGGGTACTCGCTGCAAATGTGTTGTTGGGTATTAATCAAGGCTTGGCCTGGAGTAGCACAGTGGTGATGAAAATTGACCTCGTAGGTGAAAAACAGCGAGGGCTGGCCATGGGGTTTAATGAATCAGCAGGCTATCTAGCGGTTGGGGTTGTTGCATTCTTGACGGGGTGGTTGGCCTCGGAGTACGGACTACGCCCGGTTCCTTTCTACCTTGGCATAGGGTTTGTTGTTGCAGGCTTTTTCTCAACGCTTTTATTTGTCAAAGACACGGCAGGCCATGTACAGGCAGAAACGAAATCGTCCACGCGCCCGCTACTCCCAAATATTTTCCGTGAAACCACCTTCAAACACCCAAATCTTGGCTCCATTACACAAGCTGGTCTAATCAACAACCTCAATGATGGGATGATTTGGGGGATCTTTCCGCTTCTATTGGCCTCGAAAGGGTTCTCTATTCAGGAGATTGCCCCCTTGGTTGCCATTTATCCTGCAGTGTGGGGGCTAGGTCAATTGTTTACGGGAGCCGCAGCCGACAAACTACCCAAGAAACAGATCCTATTCTGGGGGATGCTAGGTCAAGCCATTGCAATTGCTGGATTTCCTCTTGCCACGACGTTTGCTTCCATGACGCTGTTGAGCGTGGTCTTGGGGCTTGGCACCGCCGCAGTCTACCCAACATTTCTTGCCGCCATTGCCGATAATACGCACCCTCAACAACGAGCGTCCTCCATTGGGATCTTCCGCTTATGGCGAGATCTTGGCTATGTCTTTGGAGCAGTGCTCACAGGCATCCTGGCCGATGCAATCTCCATGGAGGTAGCTATTTATTCGGTTGCAGGTCTGACCCTTTTCTCCTCAATCTTTATTAAACTGAGGATGAAACCAAATTGAGCTGTGCAGCCGCATGGACCCATGTGCAGCCGTACAGTCAAGCTAAACTCTAATACCTAACGACACGTCTATATATATGGCCCAAATATCATCCAGTATTCCCTCTTTCAAGTCAATAATTGCCGCCATAACATTAAGCGCGTTGTTTGTGATTATTCAGCTCTTCCCATCCGCTGCAATGGCCCAAGAAATGGATGTCCGTGCCAGTCAAACGGCTAAAATCACTCAATATATAGGCGACACCGCAGAGCTTACGTTTACATTTAGCCGCCCTGCGGTAAAAGGGCGAACTGTATGGGGAGAACTAGTTCCTTATGTCTCACCTGAGGACGGTGAAGCCACACCTTGGAGAGCAGGAGCGAACGAAAACACGACTTTTTCCTCCAATCAAGATCTGTTGATAGAGGGCGAACTCTTACCTGCAGGTACGTATGGTATTCATATGTTCCCCTCGGCCAATGAGTGGGTGATTGCCTTCAACAAGGAGTCGAATCAATGGGGAAGTTTTGGGTATAATGCGGACGAAGATGCATTGCGTGTCACTGTCACCCCCTCCGAAGCACCGTTTCAAGAATGGCTGCTCTACGGATTTGATGTCATTACCCCAACAAGTGCAACAGCCTTTTTGCATTGGGACTCACTCAAGGTACCTTTCAACATAGAGCTTACTCAATAGTCAACATCCCATCATATGCCCATTTTCTTTGTCGCCGGAACAGGTCAGCATCAGGGTAAAACCACGACGACTCTTGGTTTAGCGGCTAACCTACAAGCTCAGGGCTATAATGTGGGGTATTGCAAACCCATTGGCCAAAAGCATGTAGAGGTCAATGGTAAAATGGCCGACAAGGATTGTGTGTTGTTTGAAAAGCTCCTCGATTTTGAGCTGGAGCCCAAGGTGCATAGTCCGGTCATTTTGGCGTCTGGAGTCACGAAGCAGTACCTACAAGATCCTTCGGGTTTCGACTTCAAAGAGGATATACTCCATGCAGCAAAACACCTGCAATCTGTCCATGATGTGGTAATCTTTGAAGGGACGGGTCACGTAGGTGTGGGTAGTGTCGTCGACCTCTCCAACGCCGAAGTCGCCAGAGTACTTGGCTCAAGAGCCATTCTTGTCGTGGAAGGAGGTGTAGGCAACACGCTTGATCAAATCACCCTCAATCTCGCACTTTTCGAAAAAGCAGGAGTACCTGTCCATGGGGTCATTATTAACAAGGTGAAGCAGGAAAAAATGGAGGAGATTCAAGCCATTCTTGGGCCCCGTCTCAAACATTTGGGCGTCCCAGTGCTAGGCTACATTCCGTATGACCCCACATTATCGTACCCAATTCTATATACGGTTCAGGATGCAATACGAGGTCAATGTTTGTTGCACCCAGAAGGCTTACTAAACAAGGTGCAAGATTATCTTGCTGGATCATTGATTGATATCGATTTGGTCGATCATTTGGATGGCATTCTTCTGGTTGTGAATCCACATCGTTTCAAAGAGTCTCTCGAACTAATGATTGAAAAAAGCCAAGAGCTTGAACTGGAGCGCGTACCAATAGCGGGTATTGTGGTGACAGGCGATGGTCGCGACGGGATTCAATACACCCCCGATGAATTTGACCACCCCTACATCACCAACAATCGCATTCCCATCCTGGCGACACGATATGAAACCTACGATGCTGTTGTGATGATTAGCCGAATTGAGGTCAAGATTAATACAAACACACAGTGGAAAGTGAATCGAGCCATTGAGTTGTTCAAAAACCATATCCCCATTGAGCAATTTAAGGATGTGTAAATGCAACATGGTTCATAAAACCCGATAGAGACTCTATTTCATGGATAAACCTTCATGGATAAATCACTCAAGCCCCTAGACACAATGAATTCAAACTTTTCGGTTGTCTTTTGGACTGCCTTACTGACCTTCACAGCCATTTGGCACTCTAGCGCAGCCCAATCATCCCATTTTCCTGCCTTTGAGCGCCTTTCTGAACCCCTCCAGACAGAGCTTCAAACCTTTCATCTTGACACACTCAGTGATGCCATTGAGCTCCCGTGGGGGATTGCGTTTTTGCCTAATGGCCAAACCCTTTTGACAGAGCGCGACGGCAGGATTCAACTCTATCGTAATGGGATTATGGACCCAGAGCCTGTGCAAGGTGTTCCTGAAGTGTATGCTGTAGGCCAAGGTGGATTGCTTGATATTGAACCTCATCCTAATGTTGAGGACAATGGCTGGATCTACATTAGCTACTCCAAACCGGGTCGTGGTGGAGGTCACACCGCGTTAATGCGTGCACGATTGGATGCCGCAAGCATGCCAGCTACGTTGATTGATCAAGAAGAGATCTTTGCGGCAGACCCTCCAACCCGGGGTCGTGTTCACTTTGCAGGACGCATAGAGTTTGATGAGGAGAGCTTCGTGTATCTATCCATCGGCGATCGGGGGCGAATGGAACAATCTCAAGACATCAGTAATGCGGCAGGGAATGTTTATCGATTTCATGACGATGGACGAATTCCTCAGGACAACCCATTTGTGGACAACCCAGAGGCCATAGCTTCTATTTATAGCTATGGTCATCGCAACCCTCAAGGCATGGCGATGCACCCTGGAACAGGTGCAATCTGGACGCACGAGCACGGGCCCAAGGGGGGTGATGAAATCAACATTATTCGCAAAGGGGCTAATTATGGATGGCCTGTTGTGACCTATGGCATCGATTATGATAATTCCATTATCTCGACGGAAACAGAGCGGGAGGGCATGGAACCTCCACTCCACTATTGGGATCCATCGATTGCGCCATCAGGGATGGAATTTATTCAAGGGGATCGATATGAAGGGTGGTCTGGAGCGCTAATGGTAGGAGCACTCAAGTATCAGATGCTGGTGCGTGTTGAGCTTGAAGGGGAACAATTTGTGTCTGAGGAGCGTTTTTTGGAGGGAATAGGGCGCATTCGTGAGCTTGAAATGGGTCCAGATGGATACTTATATGTCTTAGCAGAAGGGCCAAGTTATCTCATGAGGCTTGTGCCGGCGACTGAGAATGCCACTGCCACAGCCACTGCCACTGCCACAAAATGACCCAGCTGTAAAAACCGAGTAAACATATGATGTCAGAAGTGTACGCAATCGAAGGGATGACCTGTAATGGGTGCGTGGCAAAGGTTCAACAACAATTTGACGAAGACCACCGGTTTGCCAGTGCCAAGGTAAGCGTAGAGCCCTCGCAGGTTTTGGTGCAGTACGAAGGGGAACCCCTGGATATTTCTGAGGTTGCAAGCCTCGTTGCAAAGGCCGGACCCTACTCCGTTTTAGACAATCCATCACTTGTTTCGCCCAATGAGGCGACAACTTCCACGGCGCCATCAGAAGCTGGATTAAACAACCTAGAGCAAAGTAGGGGATTCTTTGAGACCTATAAGCCGCTATTGTTGATTGTTGGATTCATTGCACTCACCAGCACAATGGTTCAGGTCGAACCGACGCAGCCTTTGGGTGGACTCTCCAATATAGATCCCATGCTGTGGATGCGTCATTTTATGGCAGGCTTCTTCCTAGCGTTCTCGTTTTTTAAGCTGCTTAATATTTCTGGATTTGCCTCATCCTATCGAATGTATGACTGGGTAGCACGTAAATTCCCAGTATGGGGCTTCATCTATCCCTTCGTTGAATTAGCTCTTGGGCTCCTGTATCTAACAAACGCTGCGCCACTCTTTACGAATTGGGCAACGGTCATTGTCCTTGGCGTAAGTAGCTTGGGGGTTATTGAGAGCAACCTCAACAAGAAGAAGATCCAATGTGCATGCCTTGGCGATGTGTTTGACCTACCTATGAGCATTGTGACAATCGTGGAAGACGTCACAATGGTGGCGATGGCAGGAGTGATGCTTCTACTAATATAATATATGTGCACATATGTAATTTATGCTTGAAAGAAGTCATTAGCAAGCGCCCAATAGACATGTGTGTATTATATGTAAATTTTTGGTATAAATGCG
>DDIC01000011.1 GCA_002338335.1 Bacteroidetes bacterium UBA1860 | reverse complement strand
GAACACGGTCAAAGGCAGCAATCATAGCTGGCATCTTGGCCGTCATCGAGATGGTGGCGGCTTGGGTATCGGCAATGTCATGACCATCATGCTCAGAAAGCATCGACACGGCAGATCGAAGCACACCCATAGGTTCTGCGTCTTTGTCGCACGTCTGAATAAACGAGACAACAGCTTGTGGAAGCGTCCGCTCAGCAAGTAGTGCGTTATTTAGCTCATCAAGCTCATGTTGGGTTGGTAGGCGGTCGTTCCACAACAAGAAACAAACCTCTTCAAAGGTTGCGTACTCCGCAAGCGTATCAATATTATAGCCCGCGTAAATCAGCTCCCCTTTTTGGCCATCAATAAAACTTTTCTTGGTCGAAAACGCGACGATGCCGTCAAGGCCAAGGTTGATGAATGGTTTGTCGGATAAATCGAAAGAAGAAAGATCGTGTGGAGCCATAGATGTATTGAATTAAGGTTGCTAAATAGTATGAAATCTTTGGGCCTTATTCTAGTGTGTACGGTCTCAGCTTTCGTCTTGTTTCACTTGTTGCCAAGCTTCTTCTAACTCATCAAGTGAACAATCTGAGAGTGCTTTCCCCTTGGCTTTTATACGTTTTTCTACCCCTTGAAACCGGCGCCTAAACTTATTATTTGCCCCTCTCAAAGCTGATTCACTGTCTAGTCCTTTGAGTCGAGCCACATTAATGATAGAAAACAACACATCCCCAAGTTCATCTTGTTGACGCGCTGCAGAATCATTCTCGCGCATCGTTTGGGTCCATTCCTGGAGTTCCTCTTCAACCTTTTCCCAAGCAACATCCCACTCTTGCCAATCAAAGCCGACACTCGAGACTTTTTGTTGGATTCGGTGGGCTACAATAGCAGAGGGCATCGACATGGGAATGCCATCTAATATAGACTCTCTACCTTCGGCTAACTTGGTTTCTTCCCAGGTTTTAGCCACAGCGCCCGCATGGGTGGCTACGGTTTCGCCGAATACGTGAGGATGTCTTCGAATCAGCTTCTCGGAGAGAGTTTGAATGACATCTCTCACAGTGAAATGATCCTGATCTTGTGCAATACGAGAGTGAAACAATACATGCAATAGAAGGTCGCCAAGCTCTTTTTTTAGCTCCTCAGGGTTTGCTTGCTCGATCGCTTCCACCACCTCGTAGGTCTCTTCCACCAAGTTGTTCTTTACCGATTCATGGGTCTGTTCCCGGTCCCAGGGGCACTCGACACGAAGAACCGAAACAAGGGTTTCTAAATCCGTGAAGGTGTCGCGTGGGCGTATTCGATCCCATTTGGGAGTGGGTATTACAGGGGTTTTATCAAGTCGACGTAAGGCTTGATACACAGGATGAAGGGGAAGTCCAATGATATTGGTGTAGTCTCCATCTACCCGTTCGACCATAAGCCCCCCAAGAGGGTCTTGAATACCGTAGGCTCCAGCCTTATCACGCGGAGAGCCCGTGGCGATGTACTCTTCAATCAAGGACTCTTCCAGGGTATGAAAGGTGACGCGAGACGCAAAAGCAAACGTTTCATGAGCAATTCCATGACCTTGCGCATCTGTTCGAAGGATGTGAACGCCTGTCCAAACGTCATGGGTGTTTCCGCTGAGTTGTTGCAGCATACTGCGCGCTTGCTCATCGGTGGAGGGTTTGCCAAGAATGTTGTTTTGGTGAACGACCACGGTGTCAGCTCCCAAACATAAGCTATGAGGATATGAACTATGGACAGAGTCTACTTTTTGTTTAGCCAGCGATATTACCAGAGCGTCTGGAGAAAGAGAGGGATCGACCTTTTCTTCAATACCCGATGGCGAAACAAGAGGGGAGAGTCCAATCGATTCAAGAAGTTCTTTTCGACGTGGGCTGGCTGAGATGAGGACAAGTGAATGTTCGAGTGTTGACATGGAATATTCCGAACTTTGGGTCGTTTATTGTATTTTGCTCAATGAGTTAGTTAACCGTTTTCTAAAGAACCACAACCCTTCAAGCCCCAAAAAGACCTTTCAGGATTATGAGTAAAGCACGAGCCAGAGCCAAAAAAGCCGCTGCAAAGAACCAAACGTTAGTCTTTGGAAAGCAACAATATATCCTTTTTGGAGCGTCAGTGGCACTCATTGCCTTAGGTTACACTCTTATGGCTCTGGATAATCAAATCGAGAGTTTTGTCTCCTTGACCTTATCTCCAATCATCCTGATTACAGGGTACATGTTGGTCATCTATGCCATCCTAAAGCGTTAAGCTCACGCTCTTCACCAAACGAAACAAAGACTCCATGACTCCATGGTATAAACAATTACACTGGCAAATTGTCATTGGGCTCATTCTTGGGCTCGGCTGGGGATTGCTCTCCAGTGCGTCGGGTTTCAACGAATTTACCACCGATTTTATCAAGCCGTTTGGGACCATTTTTATCAATTTGTTGAAATTGATTGCCATTCCGCTCGTTCTGGCCTCACTTGTGGTGGGTGTGACGAGTTTGAACGACACGGCAAAACTTTCGCGCATGGGGGGCAAAACAGTGTTGGTCTACATGTTCACCACGGTGTTTGCGATTACGATAGGGTTGGTAGCAGTGAATCTTATCCAACCTGGCACATCCCTACCAGAGGAGACCAAGCAATCGCTTATCGAATCCTATGAGCCAGTAAATGCGAACCCTACCGAGCAACTGGATCAAGGACCTCTTGACTTTTTTGTGCGCATTGTCCCTACGAATGCCTTTGACGCATTTGCCGATAATGCGAATATGCTTCAGGTCGTATTTGTGGCTCTGATACTTGGGATTGGACTTATATACATTCCTATTCAGCAGGGTGAGGTGCTTATTAATGTGTTTAGCTCACTGAATGATGCCATTATTAAGATTGTGGATCTCATTATGAAAACGGCACCAGTGGGTGTGTTTGCTTTGATGGCAGGGGTGATTGTAGATCTGGCAGGCGACGACTTGGGTCGAGCGGTTGAATTATTAGTGGCCCTGGGATGGTATTCATTGACCGTATTGCTCGGTTTGTTTATTCACATGGTGTTGGTTTATGGGACCTTACTAAAAGTTGTAGGCAAGATGTCCTTGCGAAAGTTTTTAATCGCGATGCGTCCTGCGATGCTTCTTGGATTTAGTACTAGTTCGAGCTCGGCAACCTTGCCGCTAACCATGGATCGTGTGAAGAACCATGTGGGTGTGGATGATGAGGTTGCGAGCTTTGTGTTACCGATTGGTGCAACGATTAATATGGATGGGACATCCTTGTATCAAGCGGTGGCCGCCGTGTTTATTGCGCAGGCATTGGGGATGGATTTATCGATTGCGCAACAGCTCACCATTGTCTTGACAGCAACGCTTGCATCGATTGGAACAGCCGGTGTGCCTGGCGCTGGAATCATTATGCTGGTCATTGTATTGCAGGCGATTCAGGTGCCGGTTGAAGGAATTGCACTGATTCTAGGGGTGGACAGGATCCTAGATATGTTCCGTACCACGATGAACATTACGGGTGATGCAACCACGTCAGTCGTTGTTGCCTCCATGGAAGGGAAGCTCCGAAGCAGCTAAAGGTATTCCTATGTAACGATCTCGCTCATCTTTGTCGAGGGTCATAAAGGTGTGATGGGCATCGTGCTCCATGAACCAAATCCAGTCGTTTTTAACAGACTCAGCGCATAGACGAGCCTTTTCCTGAAGCGTGACTGTAGGGCGCATGTCGTATCCCATGACCCATGGCACTGGCACATGGTGCACTGTAGGGAATAGGTCTGCAGCATAGACCATAGTGCGCGTTCCATTTGTAAGCCGTGGAAGCTGTTGACCGATCGTATGGCCATCAATCACGATCACATCAAATCCTGGTTCGAATTCATGGTCATCAGGGATGGTAAGGAGTTTCCCGGAGTCGCCGATGGGGGCAATATTATCGCATAAAAAACTTGCCGTCTCACGAGCATTAGGATTGTTGGCTTCTTCCCAATGGCGTTGATTGACAACAAAAGTAGCGTTATGGAAGCGGTGTTCAAGAGATGTTTGGTCTGCATTCCATGCCGTAGTGCCACCGCAGTGGTCAAAATGGAGGTGACTGAACACCATATGTGTGATATCGGCAGGGTCGACGCCCGCTTGGGCTAATGAATCCATGAGTGGGTCTTGGCCAAAGGGTATTCCATAGATGTCACATCGCTTTGCGTCGTACTTTGTGCCAATACCATTATCGATGAGATATCGATGGCCAGTCTCCGATGATTCAATCAATAAGCAACGCATGGTCATAGGGATACGTAGACGGTCATCATGCTCTATCGCCTTGGACCACATCGTATAAGGGACGACACCAAACATGGCTCCACCATCAAGCCAGATGTTTCCTGCGTCAATGGGTGTACATGTGAAAGGTCCAATTTGGAAGGGTGTGAATGAATTCATAAGATTTGTGCGTTTATGCAGTGTTAAATTAAGAAAAGAACGACGACTCTAGGGATGAATCAGGGAAAAAATTGGATGAGTAAAATAGCATACGCTCATGGACTGGGGTGCGTGATGTTGTTGGCTGGAGTTCATTATGCGATACTCGGCACTGATGTTGTTCTCGCTCAGGAAGCTCAAGCGCAACCTGCAGAATCTGTTCAGCCTGTCCAAGCCATAAGCGATGCCTACACGTTTGTCTCTGAGAGCGATGAGGACGCCTTTGCAAAAGGGATGCGTGCTTTTTATAGTGCCCAATGGGATCAAGCAAACTCCTATTTCTTGTCGGGCATGGCCTCTGAAAGTGATCCTGAACCTTTATTCTATGCTTCCTTGATTCCCTTTTGGGATTATTTCTTTGTGGGTGAATCCTCGGATAAAGCGGCCCGATATATGTCCCTTTCCGAAAATGCAATCCAACGTGCACAACTCAAGCATGAAACTCAGCCCAGTGATACAACACTCATTTCTATGCTTGGGGGGCTTTATGGTTATCGTGGGTTAATTGCAGCACGTGAACGTAATCCCATGCAAGCCCTTCGCAATGGTCTTCGTGGATTGTCATATACCAAACAACTCACCTCTTCGGCTTCTGAACGTCCTGAAGTGCTTATTGGGTCAGGAATCTATAATTACATGTCAGGTCGGGCGCCTGCTGGGATGAAATGGACGTTTTCGTTGTTGAATGTCAAGCCAGGCGAAGTCGACACCGGTTTTGAATACCTCGAGAAAGCGGCGGCAATGGAGGACCATCTTGCAATCGAAGCAGCCTCTATTTTGGCGTATATCTATTTGAATGAAGAGATGTACATGGATGCGGCTCGCCATTGGCGGCGGCTCTCTGAGCAATTTACAAGCAATCCTATTTTCCACTATTACCTTGCCGAAGCCTATTTCCATTCTGGATATGAGGAACGAGCATCAGAGTACTATCAGAGGGTTGTGTCGCTTAATTCTCCACATATGAGTGAATTGACTCGCCTGAGCCAAGAGCGTTTGCAAGATCCTTTGGCGGACGCCATGACCGAGTAATTGGCATTGGTTTGATAACGGAATGGGCTCACGAACTGAGCCTAGTCAACGCCATCTAGTTATTGCCCCTTCACGAATTAAAAAAGAGCTCATCGTCCACTTCTTGAATGATGCGCCACACAAAGGTCTCGGTCTCCATGACGAGGTGAAAAAACCGGAGCTCTTCGGTTTGAATTACATAATGAATGTGGAAGCCATGGCCTACGCGTTCTTTATGGGTCTGACGGATGGTTTTTACCTTGAATCGACGCCCATCCTGGGTCTCGAATCGATAGGGTGTGATTTGATGGGGGAGACGTCGGTTTTGAAACCCACGCATCACCGTTAACACATTAATGGCTGGG
>DDIC01000029.1:6702-7128 GCA_002338335.1 Bacteroidetes bacterium UBA1860 | reverse complement strand
TCGGTCGACAAAGTGAAATACCTCCACGAAATCGAAAAACGGGCGGGGGCAGCCGATCGGACGATTGGTGTCTATCTACAAGTAAACATTAGTGATGAGCCTCAGAAGGGTGGATTCGAGCCCGACACGTTCCTTGAGATGGCTTCAGAGCTACCTACCTTTGAGCACGTCCGGATTGAAGGAGTTATGGCCATGGCAAGCTTAACCCATGATCAAGATGTGTTGAAAGGGCAATTTCAGCTGCTTCACTCCCTCTTTAACTCTCTAATAGAGATGGATCATCCAAACTTTGACATCAAGACATGCTCCATGGGGATGTCTGGAGATCTTGATCTGGCGATTGCGGAGGGATCGACACAATGTCGTGTTGGTTCCTCGATGTTTGGACCCCGAAACACAATTACATTTGACTCGCCAACGACATGA
>DDIC01000029.1:0-6344 GCA_002338335.1 Bacteroidetes bacterium UBA1860 | reverse complement strand
TCACTCGATACCAAAGACTTTTCTCTCATGATTTCTGACCCCACGACACTCGATACCGTCGAGCAATTCCGAGCCAAACGGGATGATGCGGTAGCCGATATTCGATCACATTCTACTCTGCAGCCCGACGTGCTCATTATCCTTGGAACCGGTCTTGGAAAACTGGTTGAAGAACTCGAGATCGAAACAACCATTCCGTACGAGTCGATTCGTCATTTCCCACAATCAACGGTTGAATCACATGCAGGGAAACTTCACATGGCGACACTTGGGGGAAAGCGAGTGATGGTGATGCAAGGGCGGTTCCATTATTATGAAGGGTACACGATGCAACAAATCACCTTTCCAGTACGTGTTGCCTCGGCACTTGGAGCAAACAAGATGATTGTGAGTAATGCTTGTGGGTGTTTGAATCCGGAATACAGACGTGGTGAGTTAATGCTCATTTCTGACCACATCAACCTACTTGGCGATAACCCACTGATTGGGGCCAATGATCCTGACCTCGGCCCTCGATTTCCCGATATGAGCGATCCCTACAACAAACAGGTACGGTCCCTAGTCAAAGAAGTAGCTGCCACTGAAGGGATTGAATTGCATGAAGGGGTGTATGCTGCAATGAGTGGCCCTATGCTAGAGACCCGTGCTGAGTACCGCATGCTTCGGACGATGGGTGCGGATGTGATAGGGATGAGTACGATTCCCGAAGTCATTGCTGCTGTTCACCTTAGCATGGATGTCATGGGGTGCTCTGTGATCACTGATGAGTGCTTCCCTGACACCTTGGCGCCACTCAATATCGAGCATGTGTTGGCGGCGGCTTCCTCTGCGGAACCTTCGCTCACAAAACTCGTAAAATCAACCTTAGAAAGGTGGTGATTCACTCCCCTTTTGTTTATAATAAGTTAATTGCATCTAACGTTGAAAGGTCGTTATATGTAATAACTGGCAATCTAACATAGGTTCAATCGAAATCGATGAATCACGGTGATCACAACCACGACTCCCGTTGGAATGAACATCAATGGGAAGCCCATCTAAACGACATCGAAGAGAAGAGCGCACAGCTCCGCCAATTTATCACGTCAGATCCTGTTGGAAGTGACCCACGCTGGCTCCATCTTATTAATGAAAGCGACACAGTCTCTGAGGCTGTAGATACGTTTATCGAAGAGGAAATGCTCCTCGACGAAGCGTACTTCCCAGACGAAGATGAAGACGAACTTGACGATTTAGACGACGAGCTTGACGAGGACGATTTTCTATTTGACGCCTCACTCGATGAAGAAGAGTTGGACGAAGACGAGCATGCTGGGGAAGAGTGGAAAGCGCTGTCTGACGACTATTCTGTAGGTCCCTCAGGATCGATGGATCAGCTCCTAGTGTACAGCGACGCACGAGACATGACAATTCGTGCGATGACCTGGGCCAAAAAACTGCCAAAACACATGCCGATCATCCCTGCGCATGAGTTTATTGATCAATGCTTAATGATGAGCGCCAAACTAGCCGGTGGTTACACGTTTGGGTACGAAGAGTCCTTCATTGGTGCCAATATTGCCTATACTAAAAAGGGGCTTGAAGCCGCCAATGACGCCTTGCGTAATCTTCAGATCTTGAAAAAGTCTGGGTTGTTTGACCCACAAGAGTATGCATCCATGCATGCTCAGCTGTTTGAAGTACGCAACACCATTGGCATCTTTGTCCAAGAGCTTCGCGACAATAGCCATTTCGGGATAGAGTAAGATTGGCGTATCTTTTTGTAGATGCGCCCGTAGCTCAGCTGGATAGAGCGTTGGCCTCCGGAGCCAAAGGTCGTGAGTTCGAATCTCGCCGGGCGTACAACCCTCCGCACATTTATGCTCCGAGTACAGCTTCAACAATTTGAAGGGCCCCTCGATTTGCTGCTGTTTTTTATACAGCGAGATGAAATTGAGATAGAGGATATTCCCATCGCCCACATTACCTCGCAATTCCTTGAGACTCTCTCGCTCATGGAAGAGCTTGACCTAGATATCGCGGGCGAATTTATGTATATGGCAAGCATGTTGATGTCCATTAAGGCCAAGATGTTGTTGCCAAAAGCTGAATCGGATGATCCTGACGAAGAGATTGAGGACCCACGTCAACAACTGATTGAGCAATTACTTGAATACAAACGTTACAAAGAGCTTGGGGTCAAGCTCTCAGATTTCGAGCAGGATGCAGCCACTTACCACCCACGCGGCGAAACAGATGAGGGAATTAGTCCACCCGAGGAGACGGGGGAAATTCTCAAAGATGTGACATTATTCCATTTAATGTCTGCTTACAAACGGGTACTCATGAATATATCGCAACTTCGGATTGTTCATGAGGTGGAGGTCATATCCTACACCGTGGAATCACAAGGAGCCTATTTGCTGGACACCTTGCAAAAAAAAGGGAAAACATCTTTTGTGGATCTTTGTCATCAGATGGGAGATCGACTTGAAGTCGTGGTCACTTTTTTAGCTACATTAGAGCTCATCAAAGAGCAACAAATCAAGCTCCTTGTCGATGACGGGGATGATCCAACGGATTTCTGGCTTGAGCTCTCTGCCATTGAAGATTTAGTCGGGATGGAAACCACTGGCTAAGTTGCTCGTACGCCTTTGATATTAAACATAACTCAAAAAGTAACTCCTCATGAAATCCTCACCCTTTTCCACATTTGGTCTGTCAGCGGGTCTATTTCTTAGCCTAAGCATCACGGCTTGCTCCACGCTTGCCCCTTCGACCCAGCAAACTCCATCTGAACTGGATCAGCTGTTGTTTGGTTCTGCTAATGAGCTTGCCAATATCGATGAACGTCCAGTTGTAGATAATCAAGCGTTTATCGAGCGCACGCAGCAGATGCCTCGTAATTAAGGTCGCGCCTGTTTGTGCCTGTTAGCAGCCCGTTCGCGCTACATCATCTTGGAGATAAACGCCTCGGCATCAAAAGGTGCGAGATCGTCGAGGCCTTCTCCTGTGCCAATGTAACGGACGGGTAATTGCAGCTCATGGCTTATTCCGAGTACGATACCGCCTTTTGCTGTGCCATCTAACTTCGTTAAAATGAGGCCTGATACATCGACGACCTCCTGAAATGCTTTGGCTTGGTTTATGGCATTTTGACCGGTAGAGGCATCAAGTACGAGCCATACATCATGGGGGTATTCTTCAGATACCTTTCCCATCACCCGTTTAATTTTGGCCAATTCCTCCATGAGTGATCCTTTGTTGTGAAGTCGACCTGCTGTATCCACGAGGATGACATCCATCTCTTTGGCAATTCCAGACTCCACGGTATCAAAGGCAACAGCAGCTGGGTCCGCATGTTGACCTTGTTGAACAATGGGTACGCCGGCTCGTTCTGCCCAAATGTTGAGTTGGTCGACAGCCGCGGCTCGAAAGGTATCGGCTGCTCCCAGCATGACTTTTTTTCCCAGATGCTTGTACCGGTGAGCAAGCTTACCAATACTTGTAGTTTTGCCTACGCCATTCACGCCCACAATCAACACGACATACGGGGATGGAATCGACGACTCCGTCCATCCTTGAGCCACAGGGTCGTTCATTTTGAGCAAAGAGACTGCCTCTTCACGGATCATCCGCTGTAGTTGCTCTTCACTCTTATACTTTTCTTTGGCCACACGCGCCTCAAGGCGATCGATATAGGCAAGTGTTGTTTTTACGCCCACATCGCTTCTTACCAAAATCTCTTCTAATTCATCTAGAGTCTCTGGATCAACTTTTGATTTGCCAAGTAATGATTTACCAATGGAGGAAAAAAAGCCCATAAGAATAGGATGGTCTATTTACGTTTTAGATAAGGTGCGATAGGCATATCGGCCATAATCTATGGAAGATAAGACCAAAAAGAGTACTGTTGCGATCATGGCGCTCTCATGAAGCAGAGCCTGCGTTGGGGCATAGTAGACAACAATCCAAGTCAGGATCAGCATGATTGCGGTCACTTTGCCCAAGAATCTTGCGGGCGGTGTCACGCCGGTTTTGACCTTAATTCTGAGACCAATTAGCACAATCAAGACATCACGCAACAACATGAGACCCATCAATATCCATGGAATTTTTCCCCAAATGAGCGCCATCCCAAACAAGGAAAGTAGCAATAGTTTATCCGCTACTGGGTCTAAGACTTTGCCCATCTCCGTTGAGAGCCCTTTACTGCGTGCCATCCAGCCGTCCAGTGCATCGGTTGCAAGAGCCACAACGATCAGCACGGTTACCCAATTGTGTGGACGTTCCAGCGATGATCCATGCTCCCAAAGTCCCCATGCAATGGGTACGACTGCAATCATCCGCAGTATCGATAATAGATTTGGAAGGCTCTGTTTCAAAAAAGGATTGCTATTTTGGGTCTGCGTTGAGAGGCTTGATCTGTCATGTGTCTTGCTTGACTCACTAGCTCCATTCCTCAACGCTTAGTCGATTTACACACGAAACAAGCCGATGGAAGATACCAAAATGTGGACATGGGATGATGATCGTCGAGATCATGAGCTTGAGGAGAAGGTGCTTCGCCAAGAGGAGATTTATAAAGGCAAGCTTTTACATGTTGTCAAGGAGACTGCTCACATGCCCAATGGCACTGAGTCCACCCGTGAGTGGATTGTTCACCCAGGCGCGTGTGCCATTATTGCAGTACATCCAGACGGATTGATTGAAATGGTTCGACAGTATAGGATTCCTCTTCGCCAAACCTTTCTTGAAGTACCGGCGGGGAAGATTGATGCCGGTGAAGATCCACAGGTGACAGCAAAAAGAGAGTTAAAAGAGGAGACGGGATACACTGCTGCATCTTGGGGCTATTGTGGGTCCTTTCATCCTGGGATAGGATACTCAGACGAAGTCATTCATGTCTATTGCGCCTGGGAGCTAACGCGGAATCAACAATCGTTGGATGGGGATGAATTTTTACTGCACGCAAAAGCACCCTTTCATGAAGCCGTACAAGCGGTACGCAAGGGGCACTTAACCGATGCGAAGACGATGTCAACACTCACGCTCGCATGGCAGTGGTGGCAAAAGAATGAGCCCTTTACGCTCCCCCATATCGATCCATAAACTCCTTGGCTTTGAGAATCTCAAGCCTTTTGCCTGTATCAGCATCTAGTATGGTCACTTGAAAGAGTGATAAAATGGGCTGTGCATCAAGGCATTCAAGAGTTTCGTCAATAGAATCACACGTTTCCTGCTCTGCGACCAGGTCATTCAACCCTTGGACAACATACTGTCGGCGCTTGACATTCTGTGAGCCTTTTTTTGAGGATGAACTCGTCGTCGATTGAGCTTCTTTAGAGGACGGTGCATCGTTTTGCTGACCCTCCCCTTCACTGAATCCTGTTTCTTCAAAAAAGTCACGTAGAGCTCCTTCTGTTACATACCAACTGACTCCTAGTTTTCGTCCTTTTAGTTTTCCTGATCGGAGATAATGGCGTAGCGTCACTTTACTCACACCTAGTGAAGTGTGAAGATCATCGATAGAAAAGAGTGTTAATTGACCAATTTTCTTTGGCATAGGTAGTGCTTATGATCGCTATTATGCTTCTATTACCCTACTATTATAATGCTATTATGCACATAATACTAACATAATATATTATGAATAGAAGTTACTTTTTCTTCCCGAGGCAAACCCTCCTATATTTGTAGTAATTGACTGCTCAAAAAGGCTTACAAGTCTTTCCCTTCTTGGCAATTCCGCCTTCGATTTTCTTCCGAATGGCTCCTGTTTCAGTTATTTTGAGATTTCGTTAGACGATTCTAGACTGATTATATCTATGACCCGTAAGCTTGCACTTGGTGCGCTTTTAAGTTTTTTGTTGATCGCTGGTTGGTTTGCCATTCAAGAGGCTGCCCCAACGAACACTGAGGGACTTACCGATTGGGTATCCTTTGAAGAGGCTTTTGAGCTTGCCCAGCAAGACAATAAGCTGCTTCTACTCGATATTTATGAGGTTGGGTGTAAGTTTTGTCGTGAAATGGAAGAGACGGTATATCCATCTCCTGCGGTGAAGGCCATTATTGAGCAATCCTATGTTCCCGTCCGTATTGATGGGAACAGCGACAATCCACTCGTATGGAAAGGTGAAACGATTCCATCAAGCCAGTTCGCCCAAGAAATGGGTGTAAGTGCCTACCCCTATACTGTGATCATGACACCGGAAGGTCAGGTCTTGGATCGTAAACGTGGGTTTTTGTCCGCCTTAGAATTCAGTCAATTACTTCGTCAATACAGGTTGAGCCAAAGCTCTTAGCCTTTTATAAAGGCGTTTGAACTGACTCAGGATTGATTATTTTACAAAGTCAGTTTACCT
>DDIC01000072.1:15182-31457 GCA_002338335.1 Bacteroidetes bacterium UBA1860 | reverse complement strand
GGCTTTGAGAAAACGCTGGATTGCCTCGTGTCCAGAGATATCTACCCATGCTTCCACGACAGCTTTGTTTTCCCCATGTCGAATCATATCTGTATCGGCTCGCTCCCCAAGAATCATGTGCAAAGCGCCAATGATAATCGATTTTCCGGCTCCAGTTTGACCGGTTAATACAGTAAAACCACGCCCAAACTCGATCTCAAGTTCATCGATGAGAGCAAAATTCGATATGTGGAGTTGTTTTAGCATAATAGACGTTGTCACGGTTTCCCATGAAACTGTGTCCCTCGAAAGTACGAAGGATGAGAATTGTCCGCAGTGAGTTTTCGAACCTTTGTACATTACCTCTATGGATACACCCAAGATGGATTCCTTACAATCTGGTGAGTCAGCGCCTACTCCGTCACAGACAGATGCTCCAGAAACCACCCAAATGACCCTTGAGGTGCCATCAGGACAACACTCAGAGGTTCGACTTGATGTCTATATCACCGGTTTTGTCCAAAATGCGACTCGCTCCAAGGTCCAACAAGCCATCAAGGAGGGCTATGTAACGGTAAACCAAAAACGGGAAAAATCGTCCTACATCGTTGAAGCAGGCGATCGGATCGAGATTGATTTACCCAAACCACCCCCCAAAGAAGCTCAACCAGAGGCGATGGATCTCGATATTCGTTACGAAGACGAGGACCTGCTGGTTGTCCTCAAACCCGCTGGCATGGTGGTTCACCCAGCGTTTGGAAACTGGGAGGGAACGTTGGTGAATGGCCTTTTACATCATACAGGAGGGCAAGATGGACTGGCTCAGCAGGCACGGGATGCGATCCGCCCTGGCATTGTACATCGGCTCGATAAGGATACCAGTGGATTGCTTGTTGTTGCCAAGCATGACCATGCGCTTAGTGAATTATCCAAGCAGTTTGCTGATAAGTCAGCGACTCGCACCTACCAAGCGCTCGTCTGGGGTGTGCCAGAGCCTGAGCAGGGGACCTACACAGGCGCAATAGGGCGCTCCAAACAAGATCGTAAGGTGATGGCTGTTGTAGGTGAGAATGAGGATCCTGGGTATGGAAAGCCAGCCGTTACGCATTATCGAGTGCTAAAATCGTATCCAATGTTTTCTCTTGTAGAGTACCGGTTAGAGACTGGTAGAACGCATCAAATTCGTGTTCATGCTGCTCATCACAACCATCCTGTGTTTCATGATCCCGTATATGGAGGCAATCGCGTGCGCTATGGAATCAATACAGGCGCGATGAAGCACCTTTTCCAGCGATGTTTTGAGGCGTGTCCAACCCAAGCACTTCATGCCAAGACGTTGGGTTTTGTTCACCCCTCTACAGGGCAATGGATGGAGTTTGATTCTGAATTGCCTCAAGAGTTTCAGGATGTTTTATCTTTCCTCGATGCACATTATGCAATCTAGACCCATTTAATGAGTTCCATGGAAGAATCGAAGACTGAATCCCCACTCAAAACAAAAGAAATCCGTATTCAGGTGGATGTGGATGGGAATCATATCCCTCGAGAGATTCGGTGGGCAGCTGACGATACCGCTTCGCTTGACGAGACAGAGAGTCGCGCGATGTTTTTATCGTTGTGGGATTCGCGCACAAAAGACACATTCAAGCTGGATCTTTGGACTCACAAAATGACGGTCGACGAGATGAAAATCTTCTTTCATCAGACATTAACGTCGATGGCGGACTCGTTAGAGCGGGCGACCAAGGACGAACGTATTACAGGAGATATGCGTGATTTTTGTGATTATTTTGCAGAACGCATGGATATCAAGGAAAAACCATAGAATCTGACCATATTGCCTTATGCAAACGCTTGATTTCGAAAAACCGATTGTCGAACTCGAGAAGAAAATCGAGGAGTTACAGGCCATCGACAATAAAATGTTGAACAAAGAGGTCAAGCAACTCCAAAAAAAGGTGGATGAATTGCGCACCTCTATTTATAGCAACCTGACCCGTTGGCAAAAAGTCCAATTGGCGCGCCATCCCGATCGCCCCTACACTCTAGACTACATCGATCAGATGTGTAGTGAATTTGTAGAGCTCCATGGTGATCGAGCCTTTGCCGATGATCCTGCCATCGTAAGTGGATTGGCGATGCTGGAGGGAAGACGCGTGATGATTATTGGTCAACAAAAGGGACGAACGACCAAAGATCGTCAGTACCGCAATTTTGGGATGCCCAATCCAGACGGTTATCGGAAAGCCTACCGTTTAATGGAACTTGCCGAGAAGTTTGGGATCCCAGTGATCACGTTTTTAGATACACCAGGTGCTTTTCCGGGTCTTGAGGCCGAAGAAAGAGGCCAAGGTGAAGCAATCGCTCGGAATTTACGTCTCATGGCGACGCTCAAGGTACCCATACTTACCATAGTGATTGGGGAGGGGGCTTCAGGTGGTGCACTGGGTATTGGTATGGGTAATGAGGTGTACATGCTGGAGAACACATGGTATTCGGTGATCTCGCCTGAGAGTTGTTCATCGATCCTTTGGAAAACCTGGGATTATAAGGAGCAGGCGGCAGAGGCCCTAAAACTTACGGCTCCTGATATGGTTGAGCTTGGCATCGTTGAGGGGATGCTTGAGGAGCCTCTTGGAGGTGCCCATCGTGATCCCAAAGCAGCTATTGAGACAGTCAAAGCACAATGTATTGAGAGTTTGGATCGCTTAGGGGCTTTGTCTGCGGATGAACTCATTCAACAACGAGTCGATAAATACACCGCGATAGGGTCCTTTACCACGACTAAAAAATGAGGCAACGCGCATCACGTGCCCAAAACAATATCTATCTCAGAGGCTTGCTCCCGTGCTTGCAGCTGGTTTTTTCACTTTATTGTGGATCTTCACACTGGGTCCAGGGCTCTACCTTCCTGAACCACCTAGGGTGAATCATTGGCATTATGTCGCGTTTTCGGCTGTTTGTCACGCACTTCCGGAGCGGACCTATCTTTATGATGGGATCCAAATGGCCGTCAATAGTCGATGCTTTGGGATATTTAGCGGCTTGATGTGGGGAGCGTGGCTTCATGCACTCATTCCCATTTTTGCAGGTTGGTTGGAGAATTCTAGGCCCAAAAGACTCGCTTGGATGGCCTTGGGATGGTTTGCGATCCAAGTGATCGATGTTGCCGGCAACCAGCTTGGTCTATGGACCAATACCCTAGATTCAAGGGCATTTTTAGGCTTCGGGTTTGGCCTCTTTTTGCTATACTCTATTCAAGAAGCGTTCCGTTTGCCCACATAACTCATTCTACCATTTCTATGACAGATCAAGAATTTGCACCTTCAACTGGCTCCTCTTTCAGCGTAATCCTTTTATACGGTCTCATTTTTGGGATCCTTTCTACGGTACTTCAAATTGCTATGGGCTACGTCCAGATCAACTCTGAACCTAGTGGTAGCTTTTTTGGCCCCACAGCGATTGGTGGTGTGGTTGTCTGCTTTCTAACAGCCTTTGCAGGGTTTTTGGCGGTTCGTGCAATTGTCAAAGAAGTCAATCCGGTTATGTCATTTGGGCAAGGCTCTTTGGTGGGTGTGCAGATTGCTCTTGTCATTACAGTGACCTCAGTAGCCCTTTCACAGGTATGGTACCTCATTGATCCAGGATATGCGGATGGCTTTATCGAGTCTACCATTGCCAATATGGAGAAAATGCCTGGGGTGCCTGATGAGGCGATTGACTCAACAGTTGAGAGCCTTCAGAAGCAGTTCACCTTGACAGGCGTGTTACAAACTGCCGCAATCAGCGCAGTCGTGTTGATCATTGTCAACGTGTTAACCTCCTTACTAGCGGTGAAGTTATTTGCCCAGAAAGACGAGTTTTAGGCCTCATTTCATTGCCACGACTCCACATGACTTTATGAGTTCACAACAAGAGAGTTCGCAACCTGACGGGCGATCTTTTGCTCACAGACACGGTTTTTCAGATCTAGGGCTCTCACTTTTTTGGATGGTGGGAGCTTTTTTTCTTTTTCAAATTGCAGGCCTGGTGGCTGCAATCACTTTACTTATGTTGTTTGGTGACCCGGGCACTCTTCTTGAAGGCGACCCGACGGCTGCATTGCAAGATCAAGCAAATTTTCTGTTTGCTGGAAACTCCATTGGTCAAATAGCGTTTTTAGGAGTGGCAACTTTGGCTGTCACACGTTGGCATCTTACCGCAGACGATGACCGATCTAGGTACTTAAGGCTCCATCAATCCCAAGGAATCTTGAAGGGATCTGCGCTTGCTGCCCTAGCCTTTATTGTCATTCAACCCATTGTTTGGGCATCGGGCTGGTTAAACGGGCTAATTCCAGTACCAGAGTCCTTTGAAGCACTCCAAGCGTCCCAGTTGGAGATGATACAATCCTACATTAGCCAAGAAGGTGTACTTGGTCTCGCGTTGTTTCACATAGCGGTGGTTCCCGCTATTTGTGAAGAAGTCCTTTTTAGAGGGTATTTATTGCGCTCGTTTGAACGATCGACATCTACTTGGGCGGCTATTCTATTATCGGGAGCACTTTTTGGACTATATCACCTGCAATTAACCAATATGCTCCCCCTTGCTCTCTTGGGAGTTGCGTTGGGAGCTATCACTGTGGCTACAGGCTCAATCATCCCTGCCATGGTTGCACATTTCATCAACAACGCAGGCGCTGTACTCCTTGTACGTTTTGCACCCGATTCTCCAATGGTTCAAATGGGAACGGAGACCCCGCCACCGCTTTTGTATATTATTGTGAGTGTCATTGGGGCACTAATCCTTGGGCGGATGTTTTTGAATCACTATAAACGGGCGCAAACCCATGCCATTATTTAAAGATTCACAACCCAATTCGATTGAAGGGTGGAGCTGTATTGCTCAAACTCACACAGAACTGGAGGCTGAGTTACTGGCTGGACCAATGCGTGATGCGGATATTCCTGTAGAGGTTTTGTCCAAACGAGACACCGCTTATTCTCTGACTGTAGGAGAAATGTCGTTGGTCTATGTCTATGTACCTACGGAGAGGGTAGAAGAGGCGAAAGCGTTTCTTAACGATGAGTAACCTACGCCGACGTGTCGCATTTGCCGCACCTGGAGCTGTTTTTTTTGTAGCCATCACTTGGTTTGGCCAGTGGCCGTTTCGGTGGATGATGGGAGCCATTGCCCTCTTCATTGTCCATGAAATGATTCAAGGGTCGACCATTCATCCATCGCGCAAGACTCTGGCGAGATGGACCTCCTTTACTTTAGCTATACTGGTCTTTCTCACTCTCTTATTCCCGACAAATTGGACGCTCTTGATTGGCGTCATGCTGTTTTTTACCTCCTTAGTTTTGTCCCCTTGGCCTCGGGAAGGGACGCCATGGTGGAGCGATTTGACTCAGATGGTTTTTATTGGGGTGTATGCACCGGTGTCGTTTCGGTTACTCATGGAGCTACGAGTCACGGAGTTCATGGGTACGGCTTCATCAAAGGAAGGATTTTTCCTCCTTTTGATGACCTACCTAATGATCTGGGGAAACGACATTTTCGCCTATTTTGGGGGTCGTCGGTTCGGCACGCATGTCTTAGCGCCGAGCATTAGTCCAAGTAAGACTTGGGAGGGCGTAGCCTTTGGACTATTTGGGACCAATGTAGGGTTTGGATTAGGACTACTATTCATGACGACACAGACACCTATTCGAGAAGCTTTAACTATAGAAATGGCTGTTTGGTTAAGTCCTCTTATTGCCATTATTGCTGTGTTTGGCCCATTAGGTGACTTAATTGCAAGTCGACTCAAGCGGTTTGCGGGAGTAAAAGATTCCTCACAATTGTTACCTGGCCATGGGGGTTTTTTAGATCGCTTTGACTCACTGACCCTTTCGATCCCCTTTGTCTGGTTGTATATCCAGCTAATTTTGAACTTTATGTCCATCTAACGCGATGAGCTTGCAAGACAAATCGCTGACCCACTCAAAGAAGCATCAAGAGTCACCTCTAGCCAAAGAGACGATTCTAATTACGGGCGCCTCGGGATTTATTGGATCCCACCTCGTAAAGACATGTCTACAGGCAGGATATTATGTGATTTTGGTGTCTAGAACACCTGAAAAGCTTTCAATTCCAACAGCTCGAAATTGCAAGAAAATCTCTTGGGACCCTAAGGAGCTAGCGAGGGCAATGGAGTCCGTGGACGTAGTGATTCATCTTGCGGGTGAGTCTGTGGCCGGACGACGTTGGAGCCCTGAAGTCAAAAAGGCGATTCGATCTAGCCGTGTAGAGACGACACGTGCACTTGTTGAGGCCATGAGACAAGCTGAATCGAAGTCTAGGTTAATGATCTCGGCTTCCGCTGTTGGAATCTATGGGAATCAAGGAGCGGATTTGCTAACAGAAAAAGCGCCTCATGGGGACGATTTCCTTGCCGAGGTTTGCAAAGCATGGGAAGACGAAGCTCTCAAGGCAGAAGACTTCGGTGTGGAGGTCGCGATTCCCCGGATTGGTATCGTGCTGGGGAAAGGTCAAGGTGTTCTGCAGAAAATGGTACCACCGTTTCAGTGGTTCTTAGGTGGCCCTGTTGGTGATGCATCTATTTATCTGCCATGGATTCATGTGGAGGATGTGGTTCGGGCATTACTGCATCCCTTGGATCATCTGACCCTCCGCGGTCCATATAATGTGTGCGCCCCTGAGCCTGTGACCATGCAAGATTTTGCCTCTGCATTGGGTTGGGTACTAAGACGTCCCTCCTGGTTCCCAGTGCCACCCACGTTGCTAAAACTCCTTTTTGGGGAGGCTGCTCAACCCATTTTGAGCAGCATGAGAGCTGTGCCAAATGCCTTGCATTCATCCTCCTTTGAGTTTGCTTACAGCGATGTACATACAGCGCTAGCGGATTTGCTTTAGCGAGAACCTTTTTCAAGGCGCACCGTATAACCATCAGTGTGTAATTGTCAGTATTTTGAAGTGGTATAGGACAATAAACAGATCTATGGCATTGCGATTCTTTGGGATAATTCTTCTCTCTCTACTACATACGATTTGCAATGCAAAGACTGAGGGACAGGCTACCATTGCCCGCACGTCGGACCACCTAGAGATCTATGAGTCAATGAGCCACAGGTTAAAAGACACTGGCCTAGACACGACCCGTTCTAGTTTGAAGGTACGAGGCACCCTCTATGACTCGGAGACAGGTGAATCCTTACCATCGGCCACCTTACAAATTACGGGGACATACAAAGGGACAGTCTCAAATGCAGAAGGGCGATATGAGATTCTTGTGGACTCATTACCATCTGAGCTCACAGTGAGGTTCTTGGGGTACCAAACCCAACGCGCTACCATTACCTCTCGACGAGATTCTGTGCTAAATATCAATCTAAGCCCATCAGCGCTTGAGCTACCAGAACTTGTAATTACAGAAGATGATCCAGCACTTTCGATCATGGAGCGAGTGATAGCAAGCAAGCAACTTTGGAGAGCGGGGCTCTATAATTTTAAAGCGGAAGCTTACACACGCTTATCATTATCGAATGATAGCTCTGTAGTTCTAATCACGGAGTCAATGAATGAAGTCTACTGGGATCGCGAAAAGGGTTACAGGGAAATCCTCAAAACTTATGAAAAGACCTCTAATCTAGACGATACCATTATCCCGTTGGGTGTGAATGACCTGCCAAATTTCTATGATGATAACATTGATATATTGAGCTATAACGTCGTTGGCGTAACACATCCCGAAGCGCTAGATTATTACGAGTTCAAGTTACTCGATTACGAGAGTCTAGATGACCAACTGATCTACAAGATTGAGGTCACCCCCCGGCGAAATCTTCAGCCTACCTTTGAAGGAACTATATATGTGTTAGCTCAGGATTACGCTTTACTCGAAGTGAATCTTCGGCCCAGTCAGGTCATTACCTTTCCACCACCAGCGCAGGACGTCTCTTTTACATATAGCCAGCAATATTCGAATTATGGAAAGGAATATTGGCTCCCGGTGGATTCACGCGTTGAGGGCGCCATTAAAATTGGGCTCCCAGGACTTCAGTTTCCAACTATCCAGGTGAATCAAGTCGCCCGAGTGTCTGAGTACGACGTTAATACGGTAATCCCAACGGCAATCCTAGAAAAACAGGAGTCTGTGAGTGTGGACTCTTTGTCCATCTCGTCCACTCGAATTGGAGAGGCTGGGCGCGTTCGTGTTCCGTTAACCCAGGAAGAAGAGGAGGCCTACCAGGAGCTTGATAGCACCATGACATTGGGCAAGGCATTTCAACCCACAGGATTCTTAGCTAGGATGCTAGAAGACCCGGACGAAGATCAAGACACATCTGGTGTATTCAGCGATGGGCCTGTTGGCGAGTTTGTTAGCTCAATGACAGAGTTGGTTGCCCCCACGATTCGAATGGATCGAGTGAACGGTTTATTTGTCGGAGGAACGCTTACCAAAGGGATTGGGCGACAAGAAGAGCAGGGTGAGTTAGCGCTTATTTTAGATGGAGGGTATGCTTTTCATCGAAACGCTTGGGACAAAGGACTTGGATTGCGAATGAGTAAGCAATTTGAGCAAGGGTTGGGCCTCACAGCCGAGCTTACCCTACATGAAGCGGTAATTGCCCGCCAGCAGTTACGCTTGATGCCACGATCAAGCTATAGTCTTGCCTTTCTTTTTGGAGGTGTTGACCCCTTAGATTACTTCGTAGAGAAAGGGTGGAAATCTAGTCTTGAGCTCCGCAAAAGCATGTTTTCCTTCACGACGAGATTTCATGCTATGCAGGAGGAGTCATACCTAACTGATGATCTATTCACGTATAGTTTAACGGGTTCACGTAATCAGCCTCGTAGAGTGAATCCAGCGATTGAGGAAGGGATTTCGAATCGATTAGGGTTTGGATTGCGGGTCTCCGAATCAAATGGATTTGATGGGTCGACGCTAGGGTTTGCGGGGGTGAATCGTATTGAGGCTGACGTAGAAGTGAGTGATGGGTCGCTTGGCAGTGATCATGACTACATTCGAGTCCAAGTGGATGGAGAAATATCTCTCAATACATTTTACAAGCGTAGATTCCTTCCCAATACATTTTCGATGATTCTTTCAGGGGGAATTACGCAAGGGCGTGTGCCCTACCAGCGACTATTTACCCTTGAGCCCTCCACGTTATCTTATGCTCCATTTGGTGTGCTAAAAACACAGTCTCTCTTTCCTTATGAGGGAGACCGATTTTGGAAGGTGTATGCCGAGCATGACTTCAAATCTACCCCTTTTGAAGCACTAGGTTTTTGGGGGATCTCCAAGAAAGGGATCGGGTTGATTGTTTTTGGAGGTGCAACCAATGCCTGGGTCTCGGATCCCGTCAGCAAACAGGTTATGGAGTCTCTCACGCCCATTCTCCGAGAGAGCCAAGGGGTACACTATGAAGCAGGAGTGTCACTAAATGGTATTTTCTCGATTATGCGATTGGATGCTGCGTTTCGTTTAGATCAAGCGGATTTCAACATTACGTTGGGCGTTGCTCGATATTTTTAGAGTTCCGCCTCGGGCAGATTGATGACTGGCGGATAAATCGTCCAGGTTTGTATCCCAGCAGTGGTTTTTGCAATCCATTCTAGGTCACCATCTTGCTCGACATCCCCAAAAGTGAAACTCTCGATGCGTCCAGGAGGTAAAATATCTAATCTTCTTAGCTCAGGAAGGGACCACACAGAAGCTTGCCCAGACTCTGTTGCTGCCACAACGACGGACTGACCTTCCCATTCAAGTAGAGTTGCCGCTCCATCAACGGACGCATTCCCCGGCATTCGAGTGGTATAGAGTGTGTCAAGGCGTTGATTGTGAACGAACACATACCCAAAATTTGTGGTCAAGGCGGTGTATGGGCCGATGGATGAGATGGAGGGCAGGAGGGTTCCTTGCCTTGACTCCTCTACAATTTGGAGGGTATCCATGATGGCCAAAGAGGGTGAGGGCAGCCCTTCATATTCAATAGCATACCGAAAAACCTGACCATTCAGCGATGATAGCATCACCTCATCCTTTGATAGATCAACCCACGCTCCCCCTGTATAGGGTGCGGCTGCAAAGCTGGGATACTCTGGAGGTGACTCCCCTTGACGATCCCATACATAGAGGGCGTTTTCGTTCACGGTCATAACAGACGATGAAGCGCCACCGGACCCAGGAATCAAATGAATAGGTTCACGTTGAGTGCTCAAGACTTGCTGTGGCCAGCCAGGAAGTGGATTTCCTCGTCCATCCAACACCCAAACTTGTCCGTCACCCGTCCCAAGCAGTAGATCTGGAAGCCCATTACCATCGACGTCTCCTATAGTTAATGGCGTTGTGATCTCCTCTTCGAGTTGGAGTGGAAAGCTTGGCAATAAACGACCACTTGGATCCCAAGCATAGATCCGCCTACCAGCTGCCTGGAAAATGATTTCTTGTTGTGTTCCATACCAGTCATAGGTTATTGGTGACCCAATGGGGGCATCCACACCTGTCGAAAGCTGGAGTAATTGCGTTCCATCTGATGCCAACATTCCTACCGCGCCACCCTTGGTACTATACAGGACCTCAAGCCTACCCGATCCGCCAATATTGAGCAAGCTTGGAGCATGGGTTAATGCGGTCCGTGATAATGGATATAGCCATCGATTTTCCCATCCTCTATCTTGATCTTCCGACATCTCTATCATGACTTCCCACTCTTGGGGCTGAGCCAAACTCCCCTCTTGTGAACCTGTCCCCTCTTGTGATTCGCCTCGTGAATCCCCAAGCCCATCAGCTTCGTCTGTGGGCTTGCCAATCCATAAAAACCGTTCTTGACGAAGCCACCCCGTGGGTAATGACCTGGAAAGTTCTCGTTGCCACGGACGGATAAATCGATTCAAGTCGTCAAATCGACCTCCTGCTATGAAAGTCACGTTTTGAGGCTCTTCTCCACTCTCTTGCACTGCCCATTCTCCTAGTAAACGTCCGGATGTGCGTGTTGGGATGGACTGAACCAATCCTGGTCTATTTGCCATAATGATGGCGTCATTTGTGATTCTAATCCAAAGCCGCTGAGAAAAAGAGGCCGGCGCAACGCCTTTTTGAATCATGGATTGCAGTGCAGGCTGAGCTCCAAGCCACACAACAGGCCAACCTCGCTCAAATACATAGAGCCCTCCCTCACGATCAGCCAACGTTTTATCCACGAGTTCTTCAAAGAGTTCTTCTACACGGTTGGGACGTTCAATCCCCCGGAGATGAACCCATTCACTAGAACCATCAAGTCCAGATTCGGAAAACAAAATCAGACCAGTTTCTGATCGAAGATCTTCGCGCGCACGGTCCAGTAAAGGAGCAATCTCCAGGAGTGTGGAGTCGAGGGGAAGCCCAGCAGAGGATTTCTGATTACCAAGCCAAGAAGCCCAACGTGCGGTTTCCATGATAGGGGCATGTGCAATGGCAAAACCAGCAGCATCTTCGGGGACGAATTGATGGAGTGATGGGGTGAATCCTGGATGGTGAATCATCGATGCAAGCCACGCTGAAGAGCCTATCGACGAGTCAGTTTGTATACCCTCTACATAGCTCGGTGAACGCTTGTCGAGATCTTGACCCATTCCTTGAGAAAAGCTTCCCCCTTGATAGTGACCTCGTAAATGAATGATCCCCGTGTCTTCTGCGTCGCGCTCATGATCTTGAGTCGCGTGTCGGTCCAGTACCCAGTGGCCGAGTTGATCCGTGACTCCCGCCATCAAGGGGCGATGAACATAATCCACCATCCCTGCAAGCCATGCACTCCACGCTTCAAAGGAATAGATTCCCCCCGTAGATACGTCACTGGATTCTTCAAAAGAGACTCTTGGGTGGGTTTTGGTGAAAGCTCCCACCGTCCATTCAAGAGCCTGGCTATGGGTAGATAAGAGTGTCCATCGTCCAAACTCTACCATGAAAAGAGCATCCTGAGCTATATCTCCTGTAAACCGTGCAAAGGTCTCCTCTGTTGCAATCACATGCATGGTACGGGAGCCAAATTCATAAAGTGCTTCGATGGGGGTTGAGAGCTCTGCTTGGAGTTGGTCTAGCGTGAGGTCTTCAACATACCAAACAGGCACTTGATGCTCAGGGGATAGTGCCAAAATCGCAATTCCTTCGGGCCTTAGATTTAGTTGTGCTACTTCAGCTAAGGGGTGATTATCTCCCTGAACCCACCGTTCAGAAGGAAGACCCTCCCAAAAAAATGCAGCAGGCTCTGACCAAGGCTCTCCCACAAATACGTCCGCTTCTGACGAAATTGTCAGATGTGCCATGGTTTGTTGGGGCAGACCTTCTGTCCATGGTGCCCAGGCCGAAGGGAGCATGGAGTAGCGAGCTTCTTGTGTAGGTGAACACGCTTGAACCGTCAAAAAGAAAAGTGCCAAGGTTGGCAGGGAACGTAGTGGATTCATCATGTAAATATACTATTGTGTCTCTTGATTCGTTCTATGAAAGAACGCAACTTCCTTACCTAGCATTATATTTGATGCTCATAGTAAACTATACTGGATGATCGAAACCGTTACAACTGTACTTTTTCACTGGATTTTGGGGTTTTTTGCGGTGGCTACGCCCATCATAAGCGCGTATAGCGTGGGCAATATCCTTCGTCTTCGCCAAGTACGTCTAGCTTGGAACGGAGGTCGTATGCTGGGTTATCCTGTTTTTTCTTCCGTATTCCTGCTCATGATGGCGCTTGTAACAAGTCTAGCGGTCTGGCAGCAACAGACTCATTTGTACTCTACCGTCATTGGATTGTCGTGGATTGGGGTGAACTGGTTTGTGGTGAGTGTGATGGCATCGCGACGAATTATCACAAATACTGGAATTGTAAAAAACGTCAATGAGCCTGCGCAAACAGTTCATTGGACTCAAATTGTGGATTATTCTACAGAGGAACGAGCAAACGGTGTCCATTATACATTCTTCTATCAAGCGGTGAATATCAAGGGCACATTATCTGGGCCTCTGATGAGAGTAGAGCTTTTTGTTCCGGGTAGCCATGTAGCACCCTTCCAGACGCTTGTAACTCGGAGACTCTCTTCGCTAGCATGGGCAGAAACCCCAGAATCGAACTCTGTAAAGTTGGTTGATAACGATTGAGTTTTTCTCACCCAGATTCCATTCGACGTAGTCCATCCAAAAAGGAAAAAGCCTTGCTTGTTGGGTTGGTCACGCAAGAGTTAACGACCCATGAGGCAACGGAGCATTTAAACGAACTTGCAAGGCTTGCCGATACGGCAGGTGCGATTGAAGTGGGACGTCACTTGCAACATCGAGATCATCCCGAGCCCTCAAGTTATATCGGTAAGGGAAAACTTCAGGAAATTACCGAAGATAGTGCTGCTAAGAAGTGTGATTTGATCATTTTTGATGACGAGCTCACGGGTACTCAGCTCAGAACCATCGAAAAAATGACCAAGCGAAAAGTGTTAGACCGAACGGGACTTATTCTGGATATTTTTGCGAGTCGTGCCCGAACAAATGCAGCCAAAACTCAAGTCGAGCTTGCTCAATTACGGTACATCCTTCCTCGACTAACCCGCTTTTGGACTCACTTGTCCCGTCAAAGTGGTGGAATTGGCACCAAGGGTCCTGGTGAGACTCAAATTGAAACCGATCGACGCATCATCGGGCAAAGGATTGCGACGCTCAAAGAGACGCTCAAAAAAATTGATAAACAACGCGCAACTCGCCGTAAACGTCGCTCGTCTACCATGCAAGTTGCGATTGTTGGGTATACCAATGCGGGCAAGTCGACACTTTTAAACGCTCTTACCCATACAGATGTGTTGGCAGAGGATCGACTTTTTGCCACACTAGACTCCACAGTTAGGCGTTGGGAACTTCCCAACCGTACGGTATTGCTCTCCGACACAGTGGGCTTTATTCGAAAACTCCCACACCATTTAGTAGAGAGCTTTAAGTCGACACTTGAAGAGGTGAAGGATGCGGATTTGCTTTTGCATGTGGTTGATGCATCTTCACCCATGACTCAGGAGCAAATTGAGGCTGTTGAGTCAACGCTGCAGGAACTAGGGGCGTCAAATACACCAGTGCAATGGGTGTTCAACAAGATTGATCAAGCCACACCAGAGCAGTTATTGGAATGCAAGCAGCAATACCCACAAGCTGTTTATGTGTCTGCTGCACGACATATGGGCTTGGATCGTCTGCGACAAACCGTAGAAAATCGCCTAGAAGAAGATTTTCTTGAGTTTGATCTTACCTTGCCAATTACAGATTTTTCTGTGGTTTCATCACTACGAAGTCTTGCAGTTATTGAAAACGAATGTTATGATGAAACAAGTATTCAGATATCGGGTCGAACGTCGGCTGATATCCTGAAAGGCCTCTCTAAGAAATATAATGGCCAACTCAACGTTTTTGACTCCGAAGGGCGTCTTCAACCCATGGTCGAAGTTCACTCATAAGTGACAGCTTAACCTCATGATCTCAGCAATATCTTTATTGATGGAACACTTGGGTAACGATTCTACGGATCAGGGCCCTATTGTATCTTCGAGCAAAGATGTCTGGGAGCTAAGTCGACTTTTCATACAATCGGGTGCAACGGTTCTGCATGTGGTCGATGATGAGACAGGTCTTTCACAAGGCCAGTTACGCCGGGAAGATCTTTTTGGGTGGATGTTTTCTCATGCGGGGATAAAGGAGGGGATTCCACAAGTCTTTTGTGTCGAAACTCAGGATCGTGCTCAATGTCATGCCGATTTAGCGTTATTGGCTAGTATCGAGCGTGTCCAACTGCGTGTGGTTTACTTTATTGAACCCCCTCAAGCAACGCCAGAATCGCTTCACGGATGCTTTGTAGTTGTTGGTGAGACGGATCAAGCTTGGGAACCCTTTTTTAATGGACTTCGCCAAAAAGGGCATTACCCTGTCTGCTCAACGGATCCATCCGACAATGAGCTAGAGCTAAACCTGGATCATTTACTGCATTATCTCGGTTCGTGAATCGGCTAGCACGTTTCATTTCTCTAGCTGGTTTGATCTGTTTGCTGTTGTTCTCTAAAGCATTCGCTAGTGGAACAAATTCTGACCCAACGGATGCCGTCCAACTCTATCAGTCTGCAGTGGAGGCAATGCATCAAGGTCTATGGATGGAGGCGCTATCGAGCTTTGAAACCCTATGTGAGCATCCTGAGGCTGAGGCCTCCCTCAAAGAGTCTGCATGGATCCATCGCATTCGTCTGACCCTTGAGACCCAACCAGAGCAAGTTGATCCGTTGGCCATGGAGTACGGGGAGGCGTTTCCGCATGGTGCCATGGCACGCCAGCTGTACGAAACCGTTGGGCACTATTACTGGGATTCAAACCGACCCGAAAAAGCTCGGGAGTATTTCACGATGGCAAAGCAGAGTCGAGTGGATCAAGCACAGTTGGCAAGAGTGTTGTACTGGGAAGCTGAAACCGCGCTTGAGGCGGGTGATTTAGACCGTTCTCTTGCATCCTTCTTGGAGTTAACTCAACGAACGCCTGAGCAACCCCAAGCACCAGAAGCCTACTATTCTGCAGGACGTCTCTACTTAGAAAATCAAGCCTACGACAAGTCGGCCGAAACATTCGAACAACTCCGAGAGGCAAATCCTTTTCACCCCATGACGCGTCGCATTGGGACAGCATTGGGGGAATCGTACTATCAAGAGCGACAGTTTGAGCAAGCCGCTCAGGCCTTTTTGGATGCATTGCCTTATGTAGAAGGAGAGGCGGAGCATAAAGCAGTCTATCTCGCGGCGGAGAGTTACAAAGCTTTGCAGCGGTATGATGAGGCGGTACGCTACTATCTGCAAGCCATTAATCTGACCAAAGGAACACCCGAGGAGCGTATGTCTCATTACGGATTGGGGTGGGTATATCATTATCAAGGAATCTACCATTGGGCGGCAAGGTCCTTTGGGGAGGCTTCAGGGGGTGAAGATGAACTTGCTCAAAAAGCTCTCTATTACACAGCAGTTAATCATAAGCTTGCCAATCGTTTAGATCTATCCATTGAACACTTTGTTGAGTTTCAAGAACGGTTTCAGGAGGGGGTATTTGTTGAAGAGGCGACATATGAGTACGCAGTGGTATTGTTTGAACGGGGTCGCTTTGGGGAGGCGATTGACTTGTTGAGGGAGTTAGCTCAAGACATTGACGCGCTGAAGCGACCAGGTGATGTATTGACCTTGTTGGGGGAAGTGTACTTTGCCAATGGCGAGTACACACGGGCGCTTCAAGCATTTGAGCTTGCAGAGACTCATCAAGCCGTTGCGGCGGCC
>DDIC01000072.1:1461-14877 GCA_002338335.1 Bacteroidetes bacterium UBA1860 | reverse complement strand
AAGCCGTTGCGGCGGCCGCTAAGATCCAGGCACGCTTTCAAAAAGCGTGGGTATTGTATATCAATCAAGCTTATGCACAGGCACAACCTATTTTTGAGGGTGTTTTTCAGGAGGGTCAACGTGTGCGTGGGGTGAGCGAGGAGGATCAGGCTACGGTGGCTAGGCTCGCCTCAGAATCGTTGTTTTGGTCTGCGGATGCACAGTTTCAATTGAGGCAATATGGTGAAGCAGCGGCATCCTTTGAGTCATTTGTGACACGATATCCTGGACATGAGTTTTTGGGGGCCGCTCGATACGCATGGGCCTGGGCGCACTTTATGAATGGGGAATATGAAGCCGTGATTGAGCCTATGGAGGCTTTTTTGTCTAACTACAATCCACCTCCAATTGCACTTTACCCCTTTGATACAGATGCGCGCCTTCGTTTGGGTGATGCCTTTTTTGCTACAGGTGCGTATGATCAAGCCATTGAGACGTACCAACGAGCCTATGGAGCGGAGCCAGGAGGGGATTATGCCATGTTCCAAGTTTCCAATAGTTATTATCGAGCTGGCTTGGAAATGGAGGCGATTGAAGAGTTTCGAAAGCTCTTGCGAATCTATCCCTTTACTAGGGTGCGTGAGCAAGCGCAGTATAATATTGGCTATTTATTCTTAACCCTCGGTAATACGAGTCAAGCGGTTGAAGAGTTTGAACGCCTCATCGATCAGAGCCCAGGAGTATCATGGGCGGCAAGAGCTCAGTTTGCCATTGGGGATGCCTATTATAATGCGGGGGAGTATGAGTCGGCCGTTGAGGCCTATCAAGAAATCTTGGAAGCCTACCCACGTAGCAGCTACATCATCGATGCGATTGATGGAATTCAGTATGCGATGCTTTTTTTAGGTGAAGAATCGGATGCTGAGGAGCTGTTAGAATCCTTTTTGGAGAGTCATCCTAGTACGACAACTGCGGATCGATTGCGGTTTAGACAAGCCGAATCGTTGGTTCAGTCGGGGGATTACCAAGCGGCAATCCGAGAATTTGAGCAGTATATCCGTGTGACCAACCGTGAGGCATCCCTTCCGGCGGCCTATGCAGGAATTGGCGATGCTAAACGTCAATTGGGTGATCGCGACGGGGCAAAAGAAGCGTATGGCACCCTTGTGAATCAATTTCCTGGCTCTGAGCAACGGTTATTCGGCCTCACTACCTTAGGTCAAATGGCTTTGGAGGAGGGTGATTTAACAGGTGCCATTGATTGGTTTGAACAGCTGCAAGATGGAGACGATCGTTTTCGAGTGGAAGCGTTGCTTGGCCGAGCAGAAGCCTACCGAAGACTTGGATCTGAGGCTGAGCAAGCGCAATCACTCGAGCTTTATAGTGCCCTCCTCGAGGAGCAACCCAGCTCACTGCAAGCACGCACAGGATTGGCAAGACTTTATATGGATCAAGGGAAGCTCGTCGAGGCACGAGAGGTGTTGGCTCCTGCCAGATCCGTGGGCGTGCGGGAACAAGTAGCTGAGGCCAATTATCTTCATGCTCGGAGTTACCAACTGGAAGGGGATGTTACACGTGCAAGAAATGAATACGAGCAAGTCACTGTATTGTACGAAGCCTTTGAAGAGTGGGCCTCTAGATCTATGTTCCGATTGGGTGAGCTTCAAATTTTAGATGGGAATGTCGCTGAGGCGCGTGTTTGGTTGGACCGATTAATGCAAACCTATCCAAATACGCAAGCAGCCAGAGACGCCCAAACACTCTTGGATGCTTCACGATAACCCATGTCCGAGCCAAACCCACAAGATATCACCCTTGCTGGAGCAACCCGTTTAACTGGGACGATCCATTTACCCCCCGACAAGTCCATTGCTCATCGCGCAGCATTATTTGCGACCCTATCGGAGGAAGATTCTATGATTGATGGATACTCTCTGGCAGAGGATCCCCAATCGACTTTAGCCTGTCTTCGTGCTCTAGGAGTAGAGATCGAGGTGGAGCCCAGTGCTCTGTGTGATGGAACTCAAAAGGTGATTGTTCGCGGATTTGGAAGGGATCGATGGCAAAACATAAAGATTGACGAGGAGGATGTTCTTGATTGTGGCAACTCAGGAACAACGATGCGTCTGTTATTGGGACTGCTGGGTGGAGCAGGTGTGAACGTCGTACTAGACGGAGATGCATCGCTGTGTAGTCGTCCAATGGGGCGAGTGCTTGAGCCACTCTCACGTCTTGGTGTAGCATCCAAAACAGCCAACGGGGATGGAAAGGCTCCCATTCAATTGCTGGGTCGAGATACGACACGTACTCAACAAGACGACCACGCTGTCAGCTTTGATCTGTCTGTTGCTTCTGCACAGGTCAAATCGGCTCTTTTGCTTGCAGGATTGTTTCTTTCAGAAGGTGTAGAGGTGCGTGAACCTGAACAAAGCCGAGATCATACGGAGCGTTTACTAGATCTTGATAAAGATGATCAAGGATGGATTCGAACCTCTAGCTTAACGCCTTGTCAGGCCATCTCTTTTACAGTGCCCAAAGATCCCTCAGCTGCCACGTTTTGGGCCGTATTAAGTGTGATTCACGGTAATGTTGAGATGAAAGCGCCCGGAGTTGGATGCAATCCAACACGAATTCAAATCTTTGAGGTGCTCCAACAAATGGGGGCTGATATTGCATGGGAAGCAGAGGAAACAGAGCATGCAGAGGACTTGCCGATGCAAGCCCCAGAAGTCGAACCTCAGGGTTCCCTGATGATGCGGTCGTTACAGCAAGGTCAGACGCTAAAACCGATAACACTTGCTGGCGACCAAATTCCTGGTGTGATTGATGAGATACCGGCTCTGATGGTGGCTATGGCATTTGCAGAGGGCGCTTCGGAGATCCGAGATGCATCTGAGTTACGCATTAAAGAGACCGATCGACTCTCTGCCATGGCTTCCGTGCTTGAGGCGGCTGGTGTGTCGTATCAAGAGAAACCGGATGGAATGGTGATTTATGGGCGTTCTGATTTTCGTCCAAAGCCGTTCACGGTAGATGCACTTCACGATCACCGTATTGCCATGGCTGCTGCCGTTCTTGCATCCTGTGTAGATCCAAATGATTCTCCATCGATCATTAAAGGTGGATCTTGTGCCTCTATTTCCTACCCAACGTTCTATCAGGACCTGTTGAGCCTACAGAAGCCGTGAATTTGGCATAACATTCTGCCAAAATTGCAGGTTTGTGTCAGAGCCGTCTCTTTGGCACTATCATTGCCATATACTTGCTGAATTAACGTTGAAAACATTCTTGCGGCGTTTTTTGTATAGAGATGACGTCACAGCAAGCGACGCTCTTCTCCCTGTTCGCAAGAAAGCACAAAAGGAAAAAAAGATTATGGGTAAAATCATAGGAATAGACTTAGGAACCACCAACTCATGTGTTGCCGTCATGGAAGGCGGTGAGCCTGTGGTGATTCAAAACGCTGAAGGGGGTCGGACGACACCTTCGGTTGTAGCCTTCTCCAAAGATGGAGAGCGTATGGTGGGTGCTCCTGCCAAGCGTCAAGCGATTACCAATCCCGAAAAAACGGTTGCTTCGGTGAAGCGCTTCATGGGACGGATGTTCGATGAGGTCAAGGAGGAGTCCGGTCAAGTTGCGTATGCCGTTGAAAAAGGTGATGACGGAACAGCACGTATCAAAATTGATGATCGGTTATATGCTCCTCAGGAAATCTCAGCAATGGTGCTTCAAAAAATGAAGCAAACAGCTGAAGAGTATCTGGGTGAAAAGGTTACTGAAGCGGTTGTTACAGTCCCAGCGTATTTTAATGATGCTCAGCGCAAAGCTACTCAAGAGGCAGGGAAGATTGCGGGTCTTGAAGTGAAGCGTATTATCAATGAACCCACGGCAGCAGCTCTCGCATACGGCCTGGATAAAAAAGAGACCGATCAAACCATTATTGTATATGACTTGGGTGGAGGTACATTTGATGTGTCTGTACTCGAGCTTGGCGATGGTGTGTTTGAGGTAAAATCAACCAGTGGAGACACCCACCTTGGTGGCGATGATTTTGATCAGAAATTGATTGATTACTTGGCCGAAGAGTTCAAAAAAGAGGAAGGTGTCGATCTTCGCAAAGATCCTATGGCTATGCAGCGACTCAAAGATGCGGCCGAGAAAGCGAAAATTGAACTCTCCAGTTCTCAAAAAACGAATGTTAATCTGCCGTTTATTACAGCAACGGATGCCGGACCAAAGCACATTAATCTGGACATCACTCGCTCAAAATTTGAGCAATTAGTTGACGACTTGGTCAAGCGTACCATTAGTCCATGTGAGAAGGCGATTAAGGATGCAGGTATTACGAAGAATGAGATTGATCAAGTGATTCTTGTAGGGGGGTCTACACGTATTCCTAAGATCCAAGAAGTGGTGAATGAGTTTTTTGGCAAGGAGCCGAGCAAAGGGGTGAACCCTGATGAGGTGGTAGCTGTTGGAGCGTCGATTCAAGGGGGTGTCCTTGCTGGGGATGTTGAGGATGTTGTCTTGTTGGATGTAACACCACTCACACTCGGTATTGAAACCCTAGGCGGTGTAATGACCAAGCTAATTGAGTCTAATAGCACGATTCCTACGTCCAAAACGGAAGTCTTTTCAACAGCTGCAGACAATCAAAGCAGTGTGGAGATTCATATTCTTCAGGGTGAACGTGCTCGGGCACAAGACAACCGCACACTTGGTCGTTTCCATTTGGATGGGATTCCACCCGCACCACGCGGTATTCCACAAGTGGAAGTGACGTTTGATATGGATGTCAATGGCGTGCTCAATGTGTCTGCAAAAGACAAGGGTACTGGAAAAGAACAAAGCATTCGAATCGAATCAAGCTCTGGTCTCAGTAATTCTGAAATTGAACAAATGCGCAAAGCTGCTGAAGAGCATGCGGAGGAAGATGAAAAACTTCGCAAGCAGGTTGAGGTGAAAAATCAGGCTGAGAACTTGGTCTTCTCAACACGCAAGCAACTCGACGAATACAAAGACA
This sequence comes from Bacteroidetes bacterium UBA1860, assembly GCA_002338335.1. GTDB lineage: Bacteria > Bacteroidota > Rhodothermia > Balneolales > Balneolaceae > UBA8296. The sequence goes on along the minus strand of DDIC01000072.1, from coordinate 9,875 downwards.
AAATCTCTGACGATAATAAAACGAAGATTGAGGCTGCGCTCGAAGAACTAGAGAAAGCTAATGAGGGTGAAGACCTAGAGGCCATTGAAGGTGCTATTGCTGCAGTAAATGCGGCATGGGCTTCTGCATCGCAGGAGATTTATCAAGCAGCAGCTGAAGAAGGTGGGGCTGAAGGTGGCGAAGGTGATGCCGCTGGAAGCACAGGTGCTTCTGAGTCGAGCGATGATGCGGTCGATGCAGACTATGAGGTGATTGAAGATGAAGATGCCTCTGACGCTGATGGCGCTGATGAGGACGACAAAAAAGAGGGCAAGTGAAACTCTTAGGGATTGAGTCGTCGTGTGATGATACGGCGGCTGCAGTCTCCCAAGGGGTACACCTCCTCTCTAATGTTCGGTCTTCGCAACTAGGGCACCAAGCTTTTGGAGGTGTCGTCCCAGAATTAGCCTCCCGCGCACACGACCAAGCCATTACCGCCGTCGTTGAGCGTGCGCTCTCCGAAGCGGGCGTGACACTTGAGGAGTTGGACGGGATTGCCGTCACTCTTGGACCTGGGCTGATGGGGAGTCTATTGGTTGGACTCTCTTTTGCAAAAGGTTTAGCAGTCCAAACAGGGTATCCTCTCATAGGTGTGGACCACCTGGATGCACATAAAATGGCCGCTTGGGTAGGCACAGAGGATCAAGACATCCCTTATCCATACGTGGCACTTGTTGTGAGTGGAGGGCATACTCGATTGGAATACATCAGTGGACCGTCCTCAGAGGATATTCGCCTTTTGGGTGAGACCCGAGATGACGCGGCTGGAGAGGCTTTCGACAAAATTGGGAAAATGATGGGGCTTGGGTATCCAGCAGGACCCGTGGTTGATACGCTTGCACAAACTGGCGATCCGAATCGATTTTCATTCCCGCAATCCATGCTGGATCAACCCTATGAATTTAGCTTTTCAGGCCTAAAGACACACCTTCGTAGGTTTCTTGAAGATGAGTATGGAATAGTGTCGGGTCTTGAACAGGACGAACTTAAACATCGACTTGGGGATGATTTGCCGGACCTTGCAGCGGGTGTCAATGTTGCCATTACCGAGGTATTACGAAAGAAAGCCCTAGATGCTTGCGAGCACACAGGGGCCCGTACACTGGTTGTAGCTGGGGGTGTTTCTGCGAATCTCCTTCTGCGTGATACTTTGGCTACAAGTTGCAACGAGCATGACATTGCCCTACATATCCCACCGATAGATCTTTGTACCGATAATGGTGGGATGATCTGTCGTCAAGCCTATCATCTAGTAATGCGCGGCCAGCATGATACGCCCCTTGAGCCGTATGCAAGACAGTGGATGAGGGATTCACGGTAATATTATACCTCGGGATACGCCCTACTTTATACGCTTCGATTCCATCACTGCCTGTTCGTCCACTCGCTGATTGAGCACATCATCACTATGACCTTTCACTTTGACCCATTCCACGGTGTGCTTATCCATGGCTTGAATCATATCACGCCATAAATCTTGATTTTCGACAGGCTTTTTATCCGCTTTTTTCCACCCACGACGTATCCAATTATCAATCCACCCTTGCGTAAACGCATTGATGATATAGGCCGAATCACTATGTACACGCACGAGGCAAGGTTTTTGCAAGGCCCTTAGACCTTCAATGACCGCCATCATTTCCATACGATTGTTGGTGGTGTTGGGATCAGCTCCTGAAAGCATTTTTTCATGATCGCCATGCATGAGCAATGCAGCCCATCCACCCGGGCCGGGGTTACCAGAGCATGCTCCGTCCGTATAAAGAATGATTGTTTTCACTGATTCATTGAATCAATTACATGCGTGGTGATCGCCTGCAAAGAGTTCTTGAACGTCAGAGCTGCAATTTCTGTCGCTTGTTGCCAGCTTAAGCCGGTATCATCCTCTTCATGAGCGTACAAAATAGCTCGACTAGAGTTAAATAGAGGTAATCCATGATACGACTGCAAAAGGTGTACCCATGCTTCAACGTCACCCCCTTGAGCACCTAGTCCTGGGATTAAAAGGGGTGCATCCCCTGAGAGTTCAATGATCGCCTTTGCATCTTCAGGCTGGGTAGCGCCTACAACAAGACCGACGGACCCTTCTACTAAGGGGTCTTTCTGAAACTCTGCCAAAGCTTCAGCTATAGCCGTTGAAAGTGTTCCACCCCCTTGCAAGGGTAATTTCAGAAATTGTTCAGCTCCAGGATTGGATGTACATGCAAGGGCATAGATCCCCTGCCACTCCTCCTCTACAAAGGACTCAAGTGTCTCAAGACCCATCAAAGGGTTTACTGTCACGGCGTCTGCACCTACGGCATCAAACAGTGCACGCGCGTAGGCCTTCGCAGTAGTGCCAATATCACCACGTTTTGCATCAAGAATGACCACTTTGTCTTCGGGAATATATTCTACAAACTCCTCCATCATTTCCCATCCCCGAGCGCCAAGCTGCTCAAAAAAAGCAGTGTTGATTTTAAAAGCGGCAGCGTAAGGGGTGGTCACATCGACAACTTCCTTGCAAAATGTCAGAATTTGTTGGTCTAGAGAGTCCTCATTCTCAAGAATGGCTGGAGGAAGTCGTTCTGGAACTGGATCTAAACCGATGCATGCGACCGATTCGGTTTCTCGTATAGAGGAAGCTAGTTTGTCTGTATATTTCTCCGATCTCATGATGCGCCAATTTACGAAAACCCACGAACAACCCTCGATTTATGCCCCAAGGATCCGACACATCCTCACAAGAATCCAAGCCTTGGTATGCCACGTGGTTTGATACTCAATTCTATAAGTTACTATATGCGCACCGAGATGGACAAGAGGCACTGCAATTAGTTGATTGGCTCGAGAGAGATCTCAATATTACTCCGCCTGCTCATGTCTTAGATCTAGGATGTGGGCGGGGAAGGCACTCCGTTGCTCTAGCTCAACGAGGGTTTACGGTAACAGGTCTTGATTTATCATCTCAATCGCTTAAAGACGCACGATTGAAGGCAGAACAGGTGCAGGTGTCTTCATCTGTTACCTTTCTTCAGGGAGATATGAGAGAGGCTCTGCCAACAACATTTGATGGGATTTTTAACCTTTTCACCTCTTTTGGCTACTTCGTTGATCCAATGGATGATCGACGCGTGCTCGATGCTGTGGTTCAGATGATGGCCACTGATGGATGGTTCTTAATGGATACACTTAATCCAACATGGGTTGTTGCCAACCTTCAAGAATCGGAAGAGCAGTCCATACCCGGCTACAATGTACATATCAAACGATCTTTGCATGTAGATCGTGTTGTCAAGGAAATGCACTTTGAGAAGCATACGACACGCACTGCTGTGGAGGGGGAAGATGGCGTACTCGAAGACCTTCCAGAGGAATATCACGCACGTGAAGAGGTGCGATTACACCCTCAATCGTGGTTCGAAAAACATTTTGGTGAGGTGGGTCTATCCATTGAAGTGATGGCAGGCCATTATGATGGTCAACCGTTTGACTCCCAAATGTCCTCAAGGATGATCTTTTTTTGTCGAAAGAGATAAAAAAATAATCATTTATCGTGTAAGGAATCGAGATGTGAAGGCTCTGTTAGAGACGCAGGGGGATGGATGTGTATCACGCACACACGTCCTCCAAAAATCCTAACTCAACATCCATCACTCTCATGAAGATAACCTATAAATACTCCTGCATAGGGCTATGCACACTTCTTTTTCGGGTAGAACAGATGGGTTAATGACGCGTTTGGATCTATATAACACCGAAACAGGTGACTACATAAAATCGATTCGGACGGGTGAGCGATTCAGCGAATTTGTTGTGGGGGATAACGGAGTATTGCTTCATTATGTCGATGAAGATTCTGAATCGACACACATAGTGAGGTACCCACTACCCTCTACAGATCAGTATGGGGCGTCGGTTTGGGGAAATACCTCTTCAAAGCCATGAGGAGGTTGGTCGAGGCTCCACATCTCAAAATAAAATTGACGCTCTGACCTCATCCGTTTGGCATTAATACTAAACAAACGAGTTGGAGTTTGCTCTGGATCAAAGAAGGCAAGGCTTTTCATGAAGGCGAATAAGTCGCCGTAGATATTACGTGGAGTGTACATCTGGAGATCGTAGCCATGGTGAGATTGCTCTTTGAACAAGACAGTGTGGCCTTTTTGCAGTTGATACCCCAAAAATGCACGATGCTTAGTAGGCTCTTCACCACTGGTAATACTCATGGATCGAATGATTTCAGGGTCAAGAGCTTCATCCGGAGGGGTTAAAATCAAACACTGTCCATGGTAGAGCGCCTGAATAGCCTGGTGAATCGACACTTGAGGACCTCTTGTTGTCAACCTATTCGTTTCACCAAAGTGTTGCTCGAGGCCACTAAAAAATGCCTCAATGTGAGGATAAATACTCAGGCCGAAGTGTTCGGCATCAAGATTTGTCGCGCTAAAATAAAAACGTGAGTAGGTCGGATCTGGGGATAAAAAATCTTCGAGAGATCGATCTGACATTGTTGAATGAGATGGTTCATCCCCCGTTTGCGATAATGGGGGATGAATCAAATCATGAAGTCTCAAGTCATGGTCAAAAATCCACTTGAGGATATACATAGGCTTAAATCATGCTGGCAATCACAAGTGCCACAACAGACATAAGCTTGATCAAGATGTTGAGTGAAGGTCCAGAGGTATCTTTGAAAGGATCTCCTACTGTATCACCTACGACAGCTGCCTTATGAGGCTCTGACCCTTTGTAGTACATCTCGCCGTTAATCTCGACACCTTCTTCGACCATTTTCTTAGCATTATCCCAAGCTCCACCCGCATTAGACTGGAAAAGCGCCATTAGAACACCTGATGCTGTCACACCAGCTAGGAGGCCGCCAAGCATTTCGGCTCCACCAAGGAATCCAAAAGCAACGGGAACCGCCACCGCAAGAAGTCCAGGAAGGACCATTTCACGGATGGAAGCGGTTGTAGAAATCTCCACACATTTTGCATACTCAGCCTTTCCATCTGCAGCGTCAAAGACCTTACGATCAGCAGCACTCCATGCATCCATTTCTTTGCCTTCGTTTTTCTTCATGACATCCAATGCAGCACGTAGTTCTGGAATGGTGTTGAACTGGCGGCGAACTTCCTCAATCATCGACATGGCTGCACGCCCCACAGCTTGCATGGAAAGCGCAGAGAAAAGGAACGGCAACATAGCTCCCACAAAAAGGGATGCCATCACGCTTGGATTGGTGATCGAAATCGAAACAAGTGGATTGTCTGGATTGGCAATATTATAAGAAGTAATGAACGCTGAGAATAACGCAAGTGCTGTCAACGCTGCAGAACCAATCGCAAAACCCTTTCCAATGGCAGCGGTTGTGTTACCAACGGCATCCAGCTTGTCAGTACGTTGACGTACTTCTTTTGGAAGCTCTGCCATCTCGGCAATACCACCGGCATTATCAGAAATCGGGCCATACGCATCAACAGCCAACTGAACCCCTGTGTTGGAAAGCATTCCCACAGCAGCAATCGCTATTCCATAAAGACCCGCAAAATGGTAAGCTCCTAAAATAGCCACAGCAATGATAATGATTGGAATCGCCGTAGAGATCATTCCGACACCGAGTCCAGCAATAATGTTCGTTGCAGAACCGGTCAAAGATTGACGCACAATCGAAAGAACTGGACGCGTACCCGTACCTGTGTAGTATTCGGTAATGAGTCCAATGGAGAGGCCTGCACCTAAGCCAAACAAGGTGGCCCAGAAAACTCCCAGAGCGCTGTACTCTTTGCCATCAAAGGTCCATTGTGCAGGAAGGATCCATGTGATCAAGAAGTAAGAAGCTACAAGCATAATCAAAGCCGAAGAAAATTCTCCAATATTAAGAGCCTTTTGAGGATTCCCACCTTCTTTGACACGGACGAAAAAGGTCCCGATAATGGAGGTAATGATGCCAACACCGGCCAACACCATAGGCAGGATAACCGCATTCAAGCCTGCAAAATCGATACTATCTGCAAAACTTGGGACAACCATAAAGGCTGCACCCAAGACCATGGCTCCAATGATAGAGCCCACATATGATTCAAACAGATCGGCGCCCATACCGGCAACATCTCCAACATTATCGCCCACATTATCGGCGATGGTCGCAGGGTTTAGTGGGTGATCTTCAGGGATTCCTGCTTCGACTTTCCCCACAAGATCAGCTCCCACGTCCGCAGCTTTGGTGTAAATACCACCACCAACACGCGCAAAAAGTGCAATGGAAGATGCCCCAAAAGAGAAACTAGTGATAACGGTAAGGACTTTGTTTACCCCATCCACTTCAAGGCCAAACATGGTTTGATAAAGGAAAAATAGACCTCCAAGCCCTAAAAGGCCAAGTCCTACAACACCAAGACCCATGACAGATCCACCCGCAAAAGCGACATTAAGACCTGCGCCAAGGCTTGTGCGAGCAGCGTGAGTTGTACGAACATTGGCTTTGGTTGCGACGCGCATACCAATAAATCCTGCAAGGCCAGAGCAGACAGCTCCAACGATAAAAGATAAGGCAACAAATGGAGAGGAGGTTTCTGCATCTGCAGAGAATCCTAAAAGGGCAGCCACAAGCACCACAAAGATGGCTAATATTCTATACTCCGCTTTGAGGAATGCCATAGCTCCTTCGGTAATGCTTTCTGCAATACGAGCCATTTTTTCTGTTCCGACCTCTTGCTTGGCTACCCACTGGCTTTTGATGGCCGTGAAGAGCAAGGCTAGGATACCTGCTGCAGGTATCAGAGAGATGAGTGTGATTAACATGAGTTTATGTTTGAGTTTTTGGTTGTATAGTCTTCTTGTTAAAGTGATTCATGGCTGTGGTTAGATCAGCTCGGATGAAGGTAGCAAGAGCTTCGACGGCAAGTGCTGTAGCCTCATCCACAATTTCCTTCTCACTCGAAGAGAATCGTGAAAGAACGTACTCAACCTGCATTCCGCGAGGAAAATCGTTGCCTATACCAAAACGTAGTCTTGGAAACTCACGAGTCCCTGTTTGGTCAATGATATCTTGAATTCCATTATGCCCTCCTGCACTTCCGCCATGTTTCATGCGGAGTTCACCAAGAGGTAGATTAAAATCGTCGTAACATACAATCATATCATCCAATGAGACCTGAGTGTGAGCAAGTGCTTTGGTTACGGCACGTCCACTTCGATTCATGAAGGTCATGGGCTTCATCACCATAAACGTTTGACCTTTGAAACGACATTCTGCCATTTCGTAGGAGCCCGTCATGGATCGCTCCCCCTGTCCATACTGATCAACCAGGGCATCAGCAATATCAAACCCTACGTTGTGACGTGTGTCCCAATATGCATTGCCTGGATTACCGAGTCCTGTGATCATTTTCATCGCGATGGGGCCATGAAGAGCATCAATTCGTCGTGTCTTCCCCTAGAATTGACACTCATAATGGATTTATGACTCGTTGCTTTCTTCAGAGCTACCATCGTCACCGCTACCTGATGCTGAAGCGTCACTTGTTTCGCCTTCATCACCCTCTTCAAGCTCAGGGGTTTCTTCAACAAGTGCTCCTTTAGGTGGTTTAATGACAACAATGGTTCTCGAGCTTGCGTCCAATGGGATAATCCCATCCATGTCAACATCTGAAACTCGCAAGGCATCACCAATTTTTAGATGGCTTACATCAAGCGAAAAATCAGCAGGAATTTTGTCTGGAAGCACTTTAATACGCATGATCTTGAGTGGCTGGAACATGCGTCCACCCCCTTCGAGAACACCACGAGGAGTTCCAATCAATCGAATAGGAACTTTTAGGCTTACTGGATGGGAGTCGCTAAGGACATAAAAATCTGCGTGTAGAGGCTTGTCCGTAATCGGATCAAACTCCACATTTTTTAATAAAGTCCTGTAATTCTGACCGTCAATGGTAATGTCTTGCAGTTTTGTGGTAGGCACGGACAGAATTTTTTCCAATGCGATCTCTTCGACCGAAAAGTGGATATTATCTGTGACGTTTGGGCCATACAAAACAGCAGGAACTCGTCTAGAGGCACGAAGATCGGACGCTGATTTACGCCCAAGCTCGCGCTTGATTCCTTCTATTTTTGTTACTTCCGGAGGCGTCATGATAGATGATGTTTAGGTTATTGAAACTCAGTTAACTATTGCAACGACTTAGTCATTAAACAACGCACTGATGGTGTCATTCGTGTGAATCCGTTGGATGGCTTCAGCGAATATGGCGGCCACACTCAGCACTTTGAGCTTGCTTGAGGGGCGAGATAATGGGACTGTGTCGGTGACCAACATCATGTCGATGGGTGAGTCCTCAATGCGTTGAAACGCAGGACCCGACAGGATAGGGTGGGTACAAGCCGCTTGGATG
>DDIC01000072.1:818-1159 GCA_002338335.1 Bacteroidetes bacterium UBA1860 | reverse complement strand
AAGCCGCTTGGATGCTCAATGCACCGCGCTCTTTCAATGCCACAGCAGCATTGGTAATGGTTCCAGCGGTATCAATTAAATCATCCACGATAAGTACATTTTTCCCTTCCACGTCTCCGATGATATTCATCACTTCTGCTACATTCTGAGCTGGGCGTCGCTTATCGATAAATGCTAATGTGGCACCCAAACGTTTCGAATAGGAGCGAGCCATTTTTAATGAACCCACATCAGGGGCAACGACCACAAGGTTTTCGATAGGATTGGCCGCAAAATAGTCGATGAACACCCTACTTGCGTACAAATGATCTAATGGGATGTCAAAAAAACCTTGAATTTGA
>DDIC01000072.1:0-527 GCA_002338335.1 Bacteroidetes bacterium UBA1860 | reverse complement strand
ATGTCAAAAAAACCTTGAATTTGAGCCGCATGAAGATCCATCGTCAAAACACGATCAGCACCTGCCTCCGTAATGAGGTTGGCCATCAGTTTTGCAGCAATTGAGACTCGAGGTTGATCTTTTCGGTCTTGACGTGCATACCCAAAGTATGGGATAACGGCTGTAACTCTCCGAACGGAGGCGCGTTTTGCCGCGTCGAGCATTAGAAGTAACTCAAAAATATTGTCAGTCGGCGCAGGGGTTGATTGGATAATGTAAATATCCTCGCCTCGAATACTCTGCTCAAACTTAATGTAGAGCTCACCATCAGAGAACGATTTGATGGTTACATCACCCAGGGATGCACCATAGTGTTCCGCTATAGCACGCCCTAAAGCTTGATTGCTCCGTCCCGCAAAGATGGCGAGTGGTGATTCCAAAAATACCCCGTACGCATCAGGTGAGTTACAATTGAGCCTGGGATCCTAGCTCCAAGCTTTGAGAGTGTGTTGCCCGGGGAGGATTCGAACCCCCACATACTGGACCAA
>DDIC01000020.1:39538-39918 GCA_002338335.1 Bacteroidetes bacterium UBA1860 | reverse complement strand
GGCTGTCCCATCCCATTGCCATGCAAGGTAGGATGCCGGAAGCACAGCCATGGCTAGAATCGCAGCTGCACGCATCCATAGGGCTTGACCTTTGGTTCTGCGTTGTTTCTGAGTCTGTAGGAAGGCGAGGTGCTCAACATGAGATTGCACATGTTGTGGAGCGTCCATCGTTTTGGCCTTAGACAACCGCGCGTAGGTTGCTTTCATGGATTCTAGCTCAATCTGCAAATCGGAAGATTGCGAAACTTCTCGCTCGAAAGCCATTTTTTCCGAGGGATCCATCTCATCCATGAGATATCGAATACAAGACATTTGATCTGGCGTCATAGGTTAAGCCTCTTGGTCGGTAGAATGGGTAGATTGATAAGGGTATGACTCTT
>DDIC01000020.1:38866-39218 GCA_002338335.1 Bacteroidetes bacterium UBA1860 | reverse complement strand
CGAAGCCTCAAAAGACTTTCGCAGATTAATCAGTGCATAACGCATACGCCCGAGGGCTGTATTGATACTCACATCGGTCATTTCGGCAATATCTTTGAACGATAGGTCATAAAAATGGCGTAACACCACCACCATTCGTTGCTCCTGTGGAAGCGTCGCGAGGTGGTCAAAGAGTTCATCAATATCCTCGCGTTTGGCCATCCTATCATCAGCAGCCTCTTGATCAGGATCCGTCAGGCGGTCAAAATAGTCGCTGGATGACTCATCATCGCCCGAACCTGATACATCCACAAACCGTTTGTGTCTTCTGATAAAATCAATGGTGGCATTGTGCGCAATGCGCATCACCCAA